>NZ_PXWD01000007.1:0-222051 GCF_003011945.1 Halomonas sp. ND22Bw
CCATGGCCCGGGTGTGCCTGGGCGCCGAGCGCGAGCGGGTCGCCCAGTCCTCCGGCCACCGCATCCACGAGGGCTTCGAGCGCATCGACGAGACCATCGCCCTGTCGGCGATGTACGCCGCCAACCATCTCACCGGCGTGGCCGCCATCGCCTGCATGACCGCCACCGGCTACACGCCGCTGATCGCCTCGCGCATCCGCTCCGGGCTGCCGATCGTCGGGCTGGCGCACAATCCCGTCGCCCAGCGGCGCATGGCGCTGTATCGCGGGGTGATCTCGCTGCCCTTCGACACCAGCGAGATGTCGGCCGCCGAGCTCAACGACCGCGCCATGGCACTGCTGGTGGGGCAGGGCGTGGCCGAGCCGGGCGATCACGTGATCCTCACCCGCGGCGACCACATGAACGCCCACGGCGGCACCAATACCCTCAAGATCCTCGACGTCAACGAGCGGCATCGCACCGACTGACGCAAGGATTCTGTCATTGTCCCGGTGACAGGCCTGCGAGGGGGCGCTGTAACCCCATCCCTGGGCGCTACCGATGCCCTGCGGCGCTCCCGCATCCTGCTCCGCTTGCAGGACCGGTGCTGGTCATCCATGACCAGCCCGTTCGGAGGTGGACTCCTCACCCATGGCATAGGACCCCCTCTGCGGCCTGTCCCCGGCACTCGCTCGTTTGTCCTGGTACTCGCCGGTTTGCCCCGACCGTTGCCGACGGTCGGGGCATTTTCTGTATACAATGTCGGGATGCGATACAGTCAGCCATCCGCCCACATGCGACAGTCCGCGCGGACGATCAGGAGACCCACGTCATGAGCCAAGCCTGGCACGAGGAGTTGCAGGCCGACGTCAGGAGCGGTGCCCGCGTCGGCGACCGCGATATCGCCGACAAGGTGCGCCGAGCGGTGCTGATGCAGCGGCTGCCGCCGGGCACCAAGCTGCCCGAGGTGACGCTCGGCGAGGTGTTCGGCGTCAGCCGCTCGGTGGTGCGCAAGGCGCTGACCCGGCTGGCCTCGGAGCACGTCGTCGACCAGCGCCCCAATCAGGTGGCCCGGGTGCGGGCGCCGAGCATCGAGGAGACCCGCGAGACCTTCGCCGCCCGGCGCCTGGTGGAGGGCGAGGTGGTCGCGCTGCTGGCCGGCACGCTGTCCGCCGAGACGCTGGACGCGTTCAGGATCCAGGCGAATGAGGAGACCGAAGCCTATCGCCGCGGCGACGAGCCGGCGCGCATCGAGCACTCGCTGAATCTGCATCACCTGCTGGCCGAGCACTCGCCCAACCGGGTGCTGGGCGGCATGCTCACCGACCTGGTGCTGCGCACCTCCATCGTGGTGGCGCTCTACAAGCGCTCGGGGCTTTCGTCCTGCTATCAGGAGGCCCAGCACGAGCGGCTGGTCGAGCTGCTGGCCGCGGGCGAGGCGGAAGCCGCCCGCGGGGCGATCCACGATCACCTGTTCGGGCTGGAGGCGCTGCTGGACCTGAGCCCGCGGGAGTCGCGCATCGATCTGAAGTCGATCCTGGGGTAGTGACCCGCGATCTGATGCCGTTCTCCGTCGACGTTTCAGACGTCGCCCCCGGCATTCCCAGACGACACCGCCGCGCCTCTTGTCGAGAGGCGCGGCGGTGTCGTTTGGCGTCGAGGGCCCCGCCCGCGGCGGGGCGGGTGGCGTCAGGCGCGGGAGGCCGCCTCGGTACCGGCCCGGGCGCGGCGCTCGCGAAAGGCGATCAGGAACAGCACCAGCACCGCCAGGGCGAAGGCCGCCGGGAACAGCCAGATGCCCTGCCAGTCGTGGCCGCCCTCGGCCAGCGCGTAGTGGTCGGTGACCTGGCCGGCGATCCAGAAGCCGATCAGCATGCCGACGCCGTAGGTGGCCAGGGTGATCATGCCCTGGGCGGCGCTCTTGAACCGCTCGCCGGCCTTGGCATCGGTGTAGATCTGCCCGGTGACGAAGAAGAAGTCGTAGCAGATGCCGTGCAGCGCGATGCCCAGCAGCAGCAGGTAGAGCTGCCCCTCGGCGTCGCCGAAGGCGAACATCGCGTAGCGCAGCGCCCAGGCCAGCATGCCGATCAGCAGCGTCTTCTTGATGCCGAAGCGGCCGATGAACAGCGGCAGCAGCAGCATGAACAGCACCTCGGAGGCCTGTCCCAGGGTCATCTTGCCGGTGGGATTGGCCACGCCGACCTCGGCCAGGAAGGGGTTGGCGTTCTGGTAGTAGAAGGCCAGCGGAATGCAGATCAGCACCGAGGCGGCGAAGAAGATCGCGTAGTTGCGGTCCTTCAGCAGCGACAGGGCATCCAGGCCGAGCACCTCGCGCAGGCCGGTCTGGCCGCTGGCCTTGGGCGGGGTGGCGGGCAGGGTGAAGCTGTACACGCCGAGCGCCAGAGAGGCGATCGCCCCCATCAGGAAGGTGTTGCGCAGCAGGCCCTCGCCGATGCCGGCGGCGGAGTCCCAGGCGAACACGTAGCTGATGCCGAGGCCGGCGACGATCCAGCCGAGGGTGCCCCACACGCGGATGCGGGCGAACTCGGTGGCCGGGTCGCGCAGCTGGTGGAACGAGACCGAGTTCACCAGCGCCAGGGTCGGCATGTAGAGGATCATGTAGGCCAGCACCAGTGGATAGAAGGTCGCGAAGTCCTCGGCCAGGTAGAGCCCGACCATCAGCGCCGCGCCCAGCAGGTGCAGTACCCCGAGCAGGCGCTCGGCGTGGAAGTAGCGGTCGGCGATCAGGCCGATGACGAAGGGCGCGATGATCGCCCCCCAGGACTGGGTGGCGAAGGCCATCCCGATCTGGCCGCCGCTGGCCTCCAGATTGCTGGCCAGGAAGGTGCCCAGGGTGACGAACCAGCCGCCCCAGATGAAGAACTGCAGGAACATCATCAGGCTCAGGCGCGAGCGTAGCAGTGACATGGCGTTTTCCTTCTCGTGAGGCTTGTTGTTGTGAGGCTCGTTGGCGCGGTTCTGTCGGGGCGGCGCGCTAGCGCGCCAGCCCCAGGATGCGGCGATTGCGGGCCGGGCTGGTGTCCTGGCCGGCGAAGTCGTCGAAGGCGCGGCCGGCGCGGGTGATCAGGTGCTCGGCGATGAAGGGCGCGCCCTCGGCAGCGCCCTGGGCGGCGTCCTTCAGGCAGCATTCCCACTCGAGCACCGCCCAGCCGTCGAAGCCGTACCGGGTCAGGCGGCTGAAGATGCCCTTGAAGTCGACCTGGCCGTCGCCCAGCGAGCGGAAGCGCCCGGGGCGATCGACCCAGCCCTGGTAGCCGCCGTAGACGCCGCTGCGCGCGTCGGGGGTGAACTCGGCGTCCTTGACGTGGAACATGCCGATGCGCTCGTGGTAGCGGTCGATGAAGCCCAGGTAGTCGAGCTGCTGCAGCAGCAGGTGGCTCGGGTCGTAGAGGATCCTGGCTCGCGGATGATGATCCACCGCCTCGAGGAAGCGCTCGAAGGAGGCGCCGTCGTGCAGGTCCTCGCCGGGATGGATCTCGTAGCACAGATCGACCCCGGCCTCCTCGAAGGCGTCGAGGATCGGCCGCCAGCGCCGGCCGAGCTCGGCGAAGCCTTCCTCGACCAGCCCGGCGGGGCGCTGTGGCCAGGGATAGAAGAAGGGCCACAGCAGGGCGCCGGAGAAGGTGGCGTGGGCCTTGAGCCCGAGCCGCTGGCTGGCCTTCGCCGCCAGCTTGAGCTGGGCGATGGCCCACTCGGTGCGGGCCTCGGGATCGCCGTGCAGCTCGGCCGGGGCGAAGCCGTCGAACAGCTCGTCGAAGGCCGGGTGAACCGCCACCAGCTGGCCCTGCAGGTGGGTGGAGAGCTCGCTGATCTCGACGCCGGCCGCGGCGCAGCGGGCCTTGAGCTCGTCGCAGTAGGCCTGACTCTCGGCGGCGCGCTCGAGGTCGATGAAGCGCGGGTCGTGGGTCGGCACCTGGATGCCGCGATAGCCCTGCTCGGCGGCCCAGCGGGCGATGGCGTCGAGGCCGTCGAAGGGCGCCTCGTCGCCGATGAACTGGGCCAGGAAGATCGCCGGGCCGCGGATGCCGGAAGACGTGTCGCTCATGGGAGGCTCCCGTTCAGTCGATGGAGGGCAGGTCGGTCCAGCGGCTGCCGCCGGCCTGGCTCTGGGTGACCGCCTCGATGAAGGCCATGCCGCGCAGCCCCGAGGCCATGCCGGGCACGCCGGCGATGTCGCCGCGGTCGCCGCGCCGGATTGCCGTGGCGGCGTCGCCGTAGAGGTTGGCCAGTGCCTCGAGATAGCCCTCGGGGTGGCCGCCGGGCAGGCGCAGCCGCGACAGCGCCGCGTCGACCAGCTCCGGCTGGTCGATGCCGGCGCGCAGCACGCGCATCGGCGCGCCCCGCGAGCGGTGGATCAGGCTGTTGGGCTCCATCTGGCGCCATTCCAGGGCGCCGTCCTCGCCGTAGAGGCGCAGCTTCAGCGCGTTCTCCTCGCCGGTGCTGACCTGGCTGGCCATCAGGGTGCCGCTGGCGCCCTCGGCGGTGCGCAGCAACACGTCGCCGTCGTCGTCCAGCCGGCGGCCGTCGACGTGGCTGCCGAGCGAGGCGCACAGCGATGTGACGCGCTGCCCGGAGACGAACTCGGCCAGGCCGAAGGCGTGGGTGCCGATGTCGGCCATGCAGCCGCTGGGGCCGGCCAGGGCCGGGTCGGTGCGCCAGCCGGCCTGCTTGTTGCCCTGGGCCTCGAGGGTCTCGCCGAGCCAGCCCTGGGGATACTCGACGTGGATCTTGCGCAGCCGGCCAAGCGCGCCGGCGTCGACCATGGCGCGGGCCTGCCACACCATCGGGTAGCCCAGGTAGGTGTGGGCCAGGCCGTACAGGCCGCCATGCTCGCGCCAGGTAGCCTCGAGGCCGCGGGCCTCGTCCAGCGACAGGGCGGCGGGCTTCTCGCAGAAGACGTGGAAGCCGGCGGCGAGGGCGGCCTCGGAGATCGGCACATGCAGGTGATTGGGGGTGACGATCACCAGCAGCTGCATGCGCTGGTCGGCGGGCAGGGCGCGCTCGCCGTCGAGCAGGCTCTGCCAGTCCGCGTACAGGCGCGATGCCGCCACGCCGCAGGCGGCGCCGGTGCGGGCGTTGTTGTCGCCGTCGCGGCTGAAGGCGCCGCAGACCAGCTCGAAGTGGCCGTCGAGGTTGGCGGCCAGGCGATGGACCTGGCCGATGAAGGCGCCTTCGCCGCCGCCGACCATGCCCAGGCGGACTCTCGGGGTGGGGGACATCGATCGCTCCCGGATCGTGGGTGAATAGTGGTGATGTAACCGGTTACATGCTGTGTTTCGCAAAGTAGGGGACGCGGCGTGGATCGAGCAATGCGACCAAAGGCTATGCGGCCAATGTCTAGTGCATGCCGGGCGAGGCGCGCAAACGCCGCCATGCCGGGGCCGGGCGCTCGGGCACCTTGTCGCGAGGCCGGCCGGCGGGCCGGTCGATACATTGCGCAAGACGGAACGATGACATATATCGTGTAACCGGTTACATGTCCGCCGGAAGCGGTCATGGCTCGCCGCTGAGCCCACTCGACACGGAGACACGCCCGCCATGAACCACAACACCGCACGCCCGCTCGCCGCCTTCCGCCGCCGCACGCTGCTGGCCTGCCTGGGGGCCGCCCTGGCGCTGCCGGGCCTGGCTCACGCCCAGTCTCAGGACCCGGCCGCCTCGCCGGTGGCCGCCCAGATGTACACCCTGCGCGATGTCGGCTCGCTGGAGCAGCAGTTCGCGGCCGTCGAGCGCGCCGGCATCGCCTCGGTGGAACTGGTCGGCGACCAGGGCGTCGAGGCCGAGGAGATGAACGCGCTGCTGGCCGAGCACGAGCTGTCGGTCAGCTCCAGCCACGTGCCCCTCGACGACCTGCGCCACGATCTCGACGACGTGGTCGCCTTCCACCGCGCGATCGGCAACGACACCCTGGTGATTCCCTACCTGGCCGAGGACGAGCGACCCGACAGCGCCGAGGGCTGGCGGGCGCTCGGTGAGGAGATCGGCGGCCTGGCCAGCCGACTCGCCGAGCACGACATGCGCCTGGCCTACCACAACCACGACTTCGAGATGCGGACCTTCGACGGCCGCACGGCGCTGGAGATCCTGCTGGAGGCCGCCGGCCCCGAGGTGCTGGGCGAGGTCGACCTGGCCTGGGTGGCCCGCGGCGGCCAGGACCCGGCCGAGTACCTCGAGCACTTCGACGGCCGGCTGTTCGCGATCCACGCCAAGGACAACGCCCCGACCGGCACCGCCGAGGACCAGCGCGGCTTCGCCATCATCGGCCAGGGCGTTCTCGACTGGGACGAGCTCCTGCCCGCCGCCCGCGAGGCCGGCGCCGAGGTCTACGTCATCGAGCACGACCAGCCGAAGGATGCCCAGGCGGTGCTGACCGAGGGCAATCGCTTCCTCGGCGAGGCGCTGTCGGCGCCGGCCGAGTGACGCCGGTCTCGGGCGAGACACGATAACGACAAGGACAGGGAGACCGATCGTGGCAGATCATCATTACGACGCCATCGTGGTGGGTTCGGGCATCAGCGGCGGCTGGGCCGCCAAGGAGCTCACCGAGAAGGGACTCAAGGTGCTGCTGCTGGAGCGCGGCCGCAACATCGAGCACATCAAGGACTACCACAACGCCCACAAGGAGGCCTGGGACTACCCGCACCGCGGCGAGCCGACCCAGCAGATGAAGGCCGACTATCCGGTGCTCAGCCGCGACTACCCGCTCAACGAGCAGACCCTGGGCATGTGGGCCGACGAGCGGGCCAACCCCTACGTCGAGCGGCAGCGCTTCGACTGGTTCCGCGGCTATCACGTCGGCGGCCGCTCGCTGCTGTGGGGGCGCCAGAGCTACCGCTGGGCGCCGACGGACTTCGAGGCCAACCAGCGCGAGGGCGTGGCCGTCGACTGGCCGATCCGCTACCAGGACCTGGCGTCCTGGTACGACTACGTCGAGCGCTTCGCCGGCATCGCCGGGACCCGCGAGGGGCTGGATATCCTGCCCGACGGCGAGTTCCTGCCGCCGATCCCGCTCAACCGCGTGGAGAAGGACGTGGCCGCGCGCCTCCAGCAATCCTTCGGCGGCCGTCGCCATCTCATCCACAGCCGGACGGCCAACATCACCCAGCCCAAGCCGGAGCAGAACCGGGTCAACTGCCAGTTCCGCAACAAGTGCTGGCTGGGCTGCCCCTACGGCGGCTACTTCAGCACCCAGTCGGCGACCCTGCCGGTGGCCATGGCCACCGGCAACCTGACCCTGCGGCCCTTCTCGATCGTGACTCAGGTGCTCTACGACAAGGACCGCGGCCGCGCCCGGGGCGTCGAGGTGCTGGACGCCGAGAACGGCCAGACCTACGAGTACACCGCCGACGTGGTGTTCCTCAACGCCTCCACCTTCAACTCCACCTGGGTGCTGATGAACTCGGCCACCGACGTCTGGCCGGGCGGGCTCGGCAGCAGCAGCGGCGAGCTCGGCCACAACGTCATGGACCACCACTTCCGCGTCGGCGCCAGCGGCGAGATCGAGGGCTACGAGGATACCTACTACTTCGGGCGACGCCCCGCGGGCTTCTACATTCCACGCTTCCGCAACGTCGGCGACGACCGCCGCGACTACCTGCGCGGCTTCGGCTACCAGGGCTCGGCCAGCCGCGAGCGCTGGGAGCGCGAGGTCGCCGAGGTCAGCCACGGCGCCGCGCTCAAGCAGGCGCTCAGCCAGCCGGGGGGCTGGAGCATCGGCATGACCGCCTTCGGCGAGATGCTGCCCCGCCACGCCAACCGCATCTCGCTGGACCACGGCGTCACCGACGCCTGGGGCCTGCCGGTGCTGGCGATGGACGTCGGGCTCGGCGACAACGAGCGCGCCATGCGCCGCGACATGGTGCAGGACGCGGTGGACATGCTCGAGGCCGCCGGGGTGCGGAACGTGACGCCCGAAGAGGGCGATTACGCGCCGGGCATGGGCATCCACGAGATGGGCACCGCGCGCATGGGGCGCGATCCCGCCACCTCGGTGCTCAACGCCCACAACCAGGTGTGGGATGCGCCCAACGTCTATGTCACCGACGGCGCCTGCATGACCTCGTCGTCCTGCGTCAATCCATCGCTGACCTACATGGCGCTGACCGCCCGGGCGGTCGACCACGCCGTGCGCGAGCTGAAGAGGGGGAATCTGGCATGAATCGTCGCGAACTGCTCAAGATGATCGCCGTCGCCACCGGCACCGCGCTGGTCGGCGGCCAGGCCCTCACCGCCTTCGCCGGCGGCGGGGGCGAGGAGGCACTGACGGACGCGGACGTGCGTCTGCTCGACGAGGTGGCCGAGACTCTGCTGCCGCGCACCGATACCCCGGGCGCCAAGGACGCCGAGGTCGGCGACTTCATGCGGGTGTTCGTGCGCGACTGCTACACCGCCGAGCAGCAGGCGCGGTTCCGCGACGGCATCGCCCGGATCGAGGCCCACAGCCGCGCGGCCCACGGCGCGGGCTTCCTGGCTCTGGACGCGCCGCGCCGCGGCGAGGTCGTCGCCGCCCTCGACCGCGAGGCCCGGGCGCGGATGGAAAGCGAGGCTCGGGCGCAGGTGGACACCGAGGGCGAGCCCCACGGCTTCACCCTGATCAAGCAGCTGACCCTGTTCGGCTTCTTCACCTCGAAGGTCGGCGGCACCGAGGTGCTGCGCTACGTGGCCGTGCCAGGCCGCTACGACGGCGATCTCGCCTACGAGCCCGGCGAGCCGGCCTGGGCGACCACCTGAGCGCCTTCGCGCCATCCCGGCGCGGGCGTCACCGCCCGCGCGGCTCATGCAACGAGAGGAGACATCTTATGCACAAGGGAGTGTCTGCGGGCGCGCTGATGACCGGGCTGGCCACGCTGGCCGCCCTGGCATCGACCGCCACCCAGGCCGACGCGCTCAGTGACGCCGAGCGAGCGGCCAGGACGGAGGTCTGGGAGCCGGCGCCGCCGGTGGTGGCGGCACCGGCCGGCGGCGTGCCGTCGGACGCCGTGGTGCTGTTCGACGGCACGGATCTGTCCGCCTGGGAAGGCGAGGCGGGCGGGCCGGCCGAGTGGCGGGTGGAGGACGGCGCCATGACGGTGGTGCCCGGCGCCGGCGGCATCCGCACCCGGGAGGCGTTCTGCGACGCCCAGCTGCACCTGGAGTGGCGCACCCCGGCCGACACCGACGGCGTCGACGGCCAGGATCGCGGCAACAGCGGCGTCTTCCTGCAGCAGCGCTACGAGATCCAGGTGCTGGATTCCCACGACAATCCTACCTACGCCAACGGCCAGGCGGCCTCGATCTACAAGCAACACATGCCGCTGGTCAACGCCTCCCGGGGGCCGGGCGAGTGGCAGGCCTACGACATCCTCTACACCGCGCCGCGCTTCGACGAGGACGGCGAGCTGGACGCGCCGGCCCACGTCACGGTGCTGCACAACGGCGTGCTGGTACAGCATCACGCCACCATCCAGGGCACCACCGAGTGGATCGGCGCGCCTTCCTACGACGAGGCCCACGGCTGCGCCCCGCTCGCCCTGCAGGATCACGACGCGGCAGTGAGCTTTCGCAACGTTTGGATCAGAAGGCTCTAAGGATATCGCCGGTCGCATGCGATAAGCTGGGGCGTCCGCCGCGGCCGGTTCGTCGGGCGAGCCGGGGCGGCGGATCGTGTCGCATCGAGAAGAGGACGCATGTCCAATATACGCAAGGTCGCCGAACTGGCGGGCGTCTCCGTGGCCACGGTGTCACGGACCCTCAAGTCGCCGGATATCGTGTCGCCGGCTACCCGCGACAGGGTGCGCCGGGCCATCGAAGCCTCGGGCTACCGCCCCAACCAGATGGCCGTGCAGTTCCGCTCCCGGCGCAGCCACAACCTGGCGGTGCTGGTGCCGACCATCGCCAACACCTTCTTCGCCCGGGTGATCGCCGGGGTCCAGCAGGCGGCCCGAGAGCAGGGCTACGGCGTGCTGCTGTGCAACACCCTGGGGCAGGAGGAAGACGAGATCCAGTACGCCGGCATGGTGGCCGCCCGCCAGGCCGACGGCGTCATCCAGCTGCGCGCCTTCAACCCCTTTTCGGACGATGCCGTCGAGCCGGGCCGGCCGCTGCCCATGGTCAACGCCTGTGAGGTGCTCGACGACGCTCCCTGTCCGACGCTCCGGATCGACAACCGGGCGGCGGCGCGTACCCTCACCGAGCACCTGATCGCGCTGGGCCACCGGCGCATCGCCATGATCCAGGGGCCGCGGCGCAGCCCGCTGACCCGCGATCGCGTGGCGGGCTATCGCGATGCGCTGGCGGCCGCAGGCATCGCCCCCGACGAGACCCTGCTGTGTCCCGGCGACTTCACCCCGGCCTCCGGGCATGCGGCGGCGGGCAGCCTGCTGGCCGGCGAGGCGCCGCCGACCGCGATCTTCTGCGAGAGCGACGAGATGGCCATCGGCGCCATCAGCCGCCTCCGGCAGGCGGGGCTGTCGGTACCCGCCGACGTTTCGGTGGCCGGCTTCGACGATATCGCCTTCGCTTCCTACAGCGTCCCGGCACTGACCACCATTGCCCAGCCCGCCGAGGCCTTCGGTCGCCACGCCGTGGAGATGCTGATCGATATCCTGGAGGGGCGCGGCGAGATCGCGCCCAGGGTCGTGCTGCCCCACGAGCTGGTGATTCGCGACAGCACCGCGCCGCCCCACGACTGATCCCGGGACCGTGGGTGGCACCATCGGCTACCCTGTTCGGCAACCGCGCCGCATCCCCATGAGAGGAGTGTCATGAATCCGACCCGCCGCCGCCTGCTCCAGGCGCTTTCCCTGTTTCCCGCGCTGCCACTGGCGGCCTCCTGGCCCGGCCTCGCCTCGGCCCAGGAGGCGCGCCTGCCGCGGGTGCCGCTGACGGTGCACGGCGAGGCGGGGCCCCGCCGGCTGACCGTCGAGGTGGCGCGCCGGCTGGCCGAGCGCGCCCAGGGGCTGATGGGGCGCGAGCGCCTGCCGCAGGATGCCGGCATGCTGTTCCTCTACGACCGCACTCAACCCTCGCGCAACGGCTTCTGGATGTATCGCACCCTGATCCCGCTGGACATCGCCTTCATCGACGAGGCCGGACGCATCGTCGATATCCGCCGCATGGCGCCCTGCACCTCGGCGTCGGCCCGGGAGTGCCCGGTGACGCGCCCGGATGCGCCCTATCAAGCGGCGCTGGAGGTCAATGCCGGCGTCTTCGAGGCGCACGGCATCGCGGTGGGCGACTGCGTCAGCTGGCCCGGCGACGGCGGCGAATGCCCCACCGCCGCCGACGTGAACGGCTGAGCGTCGTCGCTCAGGCCGAGGCGCCGCGCCGCGTGCGGCCGCCGAGGCGGACCACGATCAGGGCGATGCCGGCCACCACCAGGCCGCCGCCGATCAGCTTGTTGGGGCCGAGCGGGTCGCCCAGCAGCAGCATGCCCAGCGCCACCGCCAGCACCGGCATCAGCAGCATCAGCGGCACCACGCGGTTGACCGGGTGGCGCCGCAGCAGGCCGTACCAGATGCCGTAGGCGACGATCGACGACATCACCGCCGTGTAGAGCACCGCGCCCCAGCCGCGCCAGCCGGCCTCGGTCAGGGCGGCCCAGTGCGCCTGCTCGAACCACCAGGATCCCAGCGCCACCTGCGGGGTGGCGAACAGCGCGATCCAGCCGGCCAGCGCCATGGGGGGCACCGCCGGGCCCTGCTTGATCAATAGCTGCGACACCGCCCAGGCCAGGGCGCTGGCCAGCAGCAGGGCGGTGGGCAGCGGGGCGGGCAGCGTCGGGCCGCCGGCCAGCACCACCACGCCGGCGAACGACAGCAGCAGGCCCGCCAGCCGCCGCGGGCCCAGCTTCTCCTTGAGGAATATCACTGCCAGCAGGGTGGCGAAGGGCGTGCCCATCTGCACCAGCAGGGCGCCGGTACCGGCCTCGGCCTGGCCGAGGCCGATGAACAGCAGGGCGAAGTGCAGGGTGCCGAAGGTCACCGACAGCAGCGCCAGGAACGGCAAGCGCGCCCGTGACACCGGATGGAAGGGCACCAGCAGGGCGGCCACCAGGGCGAAGCGCAGGGTGGTCAGCAGCAGTGGCGGAAGCTCGGTCACGCCGAGCTTGATGACGATGATGTTGAGCGCCCAGATGACGATGACGCCCAGTCCCAGGGCCAGGTCCTTGAGGGGCACGGCTCTTCCTTGATCGGTCGTGGAATGAAGCCACAGCCTAGCAGGAATCGCCGTGCCGGTGCCGCGCGTCACGACATCAGAAGGTCCAGCGGATCATGGCCTGGGGCAGTGACTCGTCGGTGTGCTCGAGGCCGAACTTGTTCTCCCAGTACTGATACTCCAGCCCCACGCCCAGGTGCTCGGTGGCGTGCCAGACCAGCTGTGGCTGGGTTAGCACCTGGGCGGCGAGATCGCCCTCCTCGGTGATGACGTCGATGAAGCCCTCGAAGCTGAAGTCGGCGCCGCCCAGCCGGAACGGCGCGTTCCAGGCCGCCGTGTACTGCATCGCGCTGCCCTCGGCGGTCTCGTCGTCGCGATACAAGGCGTACACCTTGAAAAAATCGAAGCCCGGCATCGCCACGTCGGCGGAAAGCCCTGCCATGTGGGTGGTCTTGCGCACGGACGCGTTGCGGTCGATGTCCATCTGGCCGGTCAGGTAGAGGCCGGTCAGCGGGCCGATGGACAGATCGAGGCCGGTGACCTTGCCGATATTGCCGCGCAGGTTCCACTCCGCGTGGGTGCTGCCATGGTCCTGCTCGCTCGCGCTGCCCTGGTCGAGGTTGGTGAAGTCGGCGAAGAAGAAGCTGTCGCCGTAGGTCCAGCCGGTGGCGTTGGCCACGGTGAAGATGGCGTGCTCGGCGTTGTCGATGCCGAAGCCGGCGTCGGCGGTGTCCTCGTAGTCCCAGCCGTAGAGCGCCTCGACCTTGGTGGTGCTGTAGACGGCGGCGCTGGCGCCCTGGGCCGCGAACAGCGCGGCGGCGAGGGCGAGCGGGGCGGTGGTCTTGATGGGCATCCGGGATCTCCGTTGTTGGTGTTGGTCGTGGAGTGGGCGATGCAGGCTGGGCGCGTCGTGGTGCCGGGGACTGTCTGGCAGGGCCTGCTCGGTGTGGCTCGTCTCGGCGAGAGACGGGCGCTCAGCCCGGCATGACGTGCTCATTTTGTATTCAATGATGTTCATCATTGATGGTTGTTATTGTGAACAACCAGTAGGCGTTTATAGGTATTATTGTCGACGTTATCAATGTGTTTATGTATACAATTCGGTGGTGACAATAGTGAGTCGACCAACGTCGACTCTTGTCGTGGCGGGGGACAGCAGGCATATTTTCTTTTTGTGAAGTATCCATAACGCCGATAACCGCTCCCCGCGGACACAAGGACACGCTATGCCCACCTCCCGCTCTCTCGGGCGTCTCGCCGCCACCCTGGCCGGCGCCGCCCTGCTGACCTCGACGCTGACCGCCCAGGCCCGCGAGCTTTCCGTCTCCACCGTGCTGTCCGACGCCTTCCCCTGGGGGCAGGCCGCCGAGAAGTGGGCGGAACTGGTGGAGGAACGCTCCGACGGCGAGCTGACCCTGCGCGTCTATCCCAACGCCCAGCTGGTCAGTGGCGACCAGACCCGCGAGTTCTCTGCCATGCGTTCCGGACTGATCGATCTGGCGGTCGGTTCGACCATCAACTGGTCGCCCCAGGTGCCGGCGCTCAATCTCTTTTCGCTGCCGTTCTTCCTCCCCGACGAGGACGCCGTGGACGCGGTGACCGGCGGCGAAGCCGGCGACATGATCTTCTCCGCCATCGAGGACAAGGGCGTGGTGCCGCTGGGCTGGGGCGAGAACGGCTTCCGCCAGCTTTCCAATTCCCGCACCGACATCGATGCGCCGAGCGATCTCGAGGGCCTGAAGATCCGGGTGGTGGGCTCGCCGCTGTTCCAGGACACCTTCACCGCACTGGGCGCCAACCCGACCCAGATGAGCTGGGCGGATGCCAAGCCGGCGTTGACCACCGGCGCCGTGGACGGTCAGGAGAACCCGCTGTCGGTGTTCGACGTGGCGCGCATCGATCAGGTCGGCCAGGCCCACCTGACGCTGTGGAACTACATGAACGACCCGCTGGTGTTCGCCGCCAACCGCCAGGTGTGGGGCTCGCTGTCCGAGGAGCAGCAGCAGATGCTGCGTGAGACCGCGGTCGAGGCCGGCGCCTGGGAGATCGCCAAGACCCGCGAGGAGCAGGCCGGGCGCCTGGCGGCGATCCGCGAGCGCGGCGTGACCGTCACAGAGCTCGACGAGAGTCAGTACCAGGCCTTCGTCGAGGCGACCGAGAGCGTTCACGACACCTGGGTGCCGCGCATCGGCGAGGAGATCGTCGAGGCTGCCCGCCGCGACATCGACGCGCCCTGACGCTCGCCTCACCCCCATGAGACGTCGCCCGGCCTCGGCCGGGCGACGTCGTCGTTCCTCACCCTTCAAGATCCCCCGTCATGAAACGTCCCGACGCAAGACTCGAGCGCGTGCTCGCGACCCTGGCCATCCTGATCATCGGCCTGATCAGCCTGGCCAACGTGGTGGTGCGCTACGTCACCGACGCCTCCTTCGCCTTCACCGAGGAATTCTCGGTGTTCCTGTTGGTGCTGCTGACTTTCGCCGGCGCCTCGGTGGCGCTGCGCCGCCATCGCCATATCCGCATCGCCCTGCTGGAGCGGGCCCTGCCGCCGGGGCCGCGGCGCGCGCTGATCCTGTTCCAGGGCCTGTGCGGACTGGTCGTGCTGGGGCTGGTGGCCTGGTACGGCGGCAAGCTGGCGTGGCAGGAATACCAGTGGGAGACCCTGTCGCCGGGCCTGGGACTGCCCCAGTGGTGGTACCTGGTGTGGCTGCCGCTGCTCGCCGGGCTGATGCTGTGGCGCCAGTGCCAGCAGACCCTCGACCGCCTGCGCGGAGGGCTCGACGATGAGTCCTGACCTGTGGATGCTGCTGGCCTTCGCCGGCCTGCTGATCGCCGGCGTGCCGGTGGCCTTCTCGCTGGGGCTGTCCGGGGCGGTGGGCATCGTCGCCGGGCTGTCGCCGGCGATGCTGGCGACGCTGGGCACCAACACCTACAACAGCGTCGCCAAGTACCCGCTGATCGCCATTCCGCTGTTCATCCTCACCGGGCTGATCTTCGAGCGTGCCGGGGTGGCGGCGCGCCTGGTGCGCTTCGCCCAGGCGCTGATCGGCCCGCGCCACGGCGGCCTGGCGCTGGTGGCGGTGCTGGTGTGCATGATCATGGGCGGCATGAGCGGCTCCGGCCCGGCCGACGCCGCGGCCGTGGCCATGGTGATGCTGCCCAGCATGACCAAGGCCGGTTATCCCAGGCCCTTCTCGGCGACGCTGATCGCGGCGTCGGCCTCCACGGCGATCCTGATTCCGCCCTCGGTGGCGCTGATCCTGTATTCCATCGTGGTGCCGGGTGTGGACCTGCGCGCGCTGTTCGCCGCCGGCCTGTTCCCGGGCATGCTGGCCGGGGCGGCGCTGCTGGTGCCGGCCTGGTGGCTGTCGAAGCGTAACGGCTGGGAGGCGCCTGGCGAGACGGAGCGTCCGCCGATCGGCGAGAGCTTCCGCCAGGCGATCCCGGCGCTGTTCGCCCCGGTGCTGATCCTCGGCGGGCTGCGCTCGGGACTGTTCACGCCCACCGAGGCGGCGGTGGTGGCGGTGGCCTATGGCGTGGTGGTGGGCCTGTGGCTGACCCGCGAGCTCGGCTGGCGCGACCTCTGGGCGCTGCTCGGCGAGGCCGCGGTGATCTCCGGGGTGGTGATGCTGATCATCGCCCTGGCCGGCATCTTCGCCTGGGCCGGCACCATGCTGGGCACCTTCCGTCACCTGGCGGAGTGGGTGATCGGGCTGTCGGACAACGGCACGCTGCTGCTGGTGCTGATCATGCTGGCGGTGCTGCTGGCCGGCATGCTGCTGGATGCCATCTCGATCTACCTGATCATGATGCCGATCCTGGTGCCGGTGATGCAGCACTTCGGCTGGAACCCGGTGTGGTTCGGCATCTTGCTGGCGATGAACATCGCCATCGGCCAGTTCACGCCGCCGGTGGCGGTCAACCTGATGGTCACCACCGAGGTGGCGCGGGTGCGCCTGGAGCAGACCGTGGGCTGGGCGCTGGTGTTCGTGGCGGCCATGGCCAGCGCGCTGGCGCTGGTGGTGATCTTCCCGCAGCTCGCCCTGTGGTTGCCGGAGCTGTTGGGCTACAACGTCTGAGTCAGCCTGCGCTCAGTGCCTCGAGGGTGTGCCGATGCAGCTCGGCGCCGGCGGCGTCGAACAGCACGAAGCGTACCTGTCTGACCGCCGGACAGTGGGGCAGGGTGGTGAGCACGGTGGACAGGGCGATGCGCGCCGCTTCGGCCGCCGGATAGCCGAAGGCGCCGGTGGACAGCGCCGGAAAGGCGAGGCTCTCGATGTCATGCCGCTGCGCCAGTTCCAGGGCGTGGCGGTAGCAGTCGGCCAGCAGCGCGTCGGAGGGCTCATCGACGCCGTAGACCGGCCCCAGGCAGTGAATGACATGGCGGTTGGGCAGGCCGAAGGCGTCGGTGATCACGGCCTCGCCGGGATGGATCGGCGCCAGGGGCGCGCAGGCCTCGGCAAGCTCGGGGCCGGCGGCGCGGTGCAGGGCGCCGGCCACCCCACCGCCGCTCATCAGCCGGGCGTTGGCGGCGTTGACCACCGCCTCGATGTCGTCCTGCCGGGCAATGTCGCCCTGACGGCATTCGATGCGCGATGCGTGGGCGTGCATGTCGGGATCCTCCTGGGCTGGGTGCCCTTCCCAGTCTGGCGGCCGCCCCGGGCGGCTGACAAGGCGCCGCTTGGCGCCGCAGTGCGGGCGTTGGCCAAGGCAATGGGCCACGAACGTTGACGGCAACTACACTGGGGTGGAAGCAATAAACTCCATCGGACAGACGTTTTTTCGCTAAAGTAGGTATTGTCGAATAGATCGAACTGGCTCAGGATGCGCCGTCGATCGAATGGCTTTGCCAAACGTTTTGCCAACAACGTCAACGAGGTGCGTCAATGAAACGCCATGCTTTCTCCACCGCCGCCTTCTCCGGTGCGCTGCTGGGTGCCGCCATGTTCGCGTCGCCGGCCATGGCGCAGGACGAAGAGCAGTTCATCACCATCGGCACCGGTGGCCAGACCGGCGTGTACTACGTGGTCGGCCAGTCCGTCTGCCGCCTGGTCAATCGTCTCGACGACGCCAACATCAAGTGCAACGCGCCCTCCACCGGCGGTTCCGTGGCCAACATCAACGGCATCAAGTCCGGTGAGCTGGACATGGGCGTGGTGCAGTCCGACGTCCAGTTCCAGGCCTACAACGGCACCGGTAACTTCGAGGACGAGGCCTACGACAAGCTGCGGGCCGTCTTCCGCGTGCACGGCGAGCCGCTGACCATCCTGGCCCGCGCCGACGCCGACATCGAGACCCTCGACGATCTGGAAGGCAAGCGCGTCAACATCGGCAACCCGGGCTCCGGCCAGCGCAACACCATGGAAGTGGTGATGGACGCCAAGGGCTGGACCGAGGACTCCTTCTCGCTGGCCTCCCAGCTGGATGCCGCCGAGATGGCCTCCGCCCTGGCCGACAACAACATCGACGCCATGGCCTACGTGGTCGGCCACCCCAACGGTGCGATCCAGGAAGCCACCACCACCGTCGATTCGCGCCTGGTGCCGCTCAACGACGAGGACGTCCAGGGCATCGTCGACGAGTATCCCTACTACTCCATGTCGGTGATCCCGGGCGGGCTCTACAAGGGTAACCCGGACGACGTCGAGACCTTCGGCGTGGCGGCCACCTTCGTGACCGACTCCGATACCAGCGACGAGGTGGTCTACCAGACCGTCAAGGCGATCTTCGACAACTTCGATCGCTTCAAGCAGCTGCACCCGGCCTTCGCCAACCTGGACCCGCAGGAAATGGTCACCCAGGGGCTCTCGGCACCGCTCCACGAAGGGGCCGCGCGCTACTACCGCGAACAGGGCTGGATCGAGTGATCGTCAGCCGCTGAACCTGCGTCATTCGCCAAAGCATGCGCGGCCCTCGCCGAGGGCCGCGCATTGCGTTTGTGATTCCGAAAAAAGAGTGAAAGAGAGCGTCGAGCACGCCATGTGTCATCTTAACCAACCAGGGCACGCTTATGACTGACGACAAGACAAGGGCGCCGGGCGCCGAGGTCGATCTGGAGGACATGGTCGCCTCCAGCGACTCGGGGGCGCGCAAGCCGGCGGGAACGCCGGGCAAGCTGCTGGTGAGCATCGCCGCGGTCTGGTCGCTGTTCCAGCTGTGGATCGCCTCGCCGATCCCCTTCGTGCTGGGATTCGGTGTCTTCAACGCCACCGAGGCGCGCTCCATCCACCTGGCCTTCGCGCTGTTCCTCGCCTACATGGCCTATCCGGCCCTCAAGCGCTCGCCGCGGGATCGCATCCCGCTGCTGGACTGGGGCCTGGCCTTCGCCGCGGCGTTCTGCGGCGCCTACATGTTCATGTTCTACGAACAGCTGGCCCAGCGCCCCGGCGCGCCGATCACCCAGGACGTGATCGTCGGCGTGATCGGCATCGTGCTGCTGCTCGAGGCGACGCGCCGTGCCCTGGGGCCGCCGCTGATGATCGTGGCCCTGGTGTTCCTCGTCTACAGCCTGGCCGGGCCCTGGATGCCGGGCATCCTCGCCCACGGCGGGGTCAGCCTCAACGGGCTGGTCAATCACCAGTGGCTGACCACCCAGGGGGTGTTCGGCATCGCCCTGGGCGTGTCGACCAGCTTCGTGTTCCTGTTCGTGCTGTTCGGTGCCCTGCTCGACAAGGCCGGGGCCGGCAACTACTTCATCAAGGTCGCCTTCTCGCTGCTCGGCCACTATCGCGGCGGTCCGGCCAAGGCCGCCGTGGTGGCCTCCGGCATGACCGGCCTGATCTCCGGCTCCTCGATCGCCAACGTGGTGACCACCGGTACCTTCACCGTGCCGATGATGAAGCGCGTCGGCTTCCCGGCCGAGAAGGCCGGCGCCGTGGAGGTGGCCTCCTCGGTCAACGGCCAGATCATGCCGCCGGTGATGGGCGCCGCGGCCTTCCTGATGGTCGAGTATGTCGGCATCTCCTACGTGGAGGTGATCAAGCATGCCTTCCTGCCGGCGCTGATTTCCTATATCGCGCTCGTCTACATCGTCCACCTGGAGGCCCTCAAGGCCAACATGCAGGGCCTCGAGAGCAGCAATCCGCCGAAGCCGCTGGTGCGCAAGGCGGTGGGTTTCCTGGCCGGGCTGCTGCTGATGATGATCACCGCCCTGGTGGTCTACTACGGCCTCGGCTGGCTCAAGCCGCTGCTCGGCGATGCCACGCCCTGGGTGGTCGCCGTGGTGCTGGCCGCGGTCTACGTGAGCCTGCTCAAGCTGGCCTCGGGCTATCCGGAGCTGGAGCTCGATGACCCCGACGAGCCGGTCTACAAGCTGCCCCAGACCCGCCCCACGGTGATGGTCGGCCTGCAGTACATCCTGCCGGTGATCGTGCTGATCTGGTGCCTGATGGTGGAACGCCTGTCGCCTGGGCTGTCGGCCTTCTGGGCCACGGTGTTCATGGTCTTCATCATGATCACCCAGCGCCCGATCACGGCCATGTTCCGTCACCGCAGCAACCTGGCGGCGGACGTGCGCGAAGGCTTCCACGACCTCTGGGACGGCCTGGTCACCGGTGCCCGCAACATGATCGGCATCGGCATCGCCACCGCCACGGCGGGCATCATCGTCGGCGCCGTGTCCCAGACCGGCGTGGGCCTGGTACTGGCCGATGTGGTGGAGATCCTCTCCATGGGCAACCTGCTGCTGATCCTGCTGCTCACCGCGGTGCTCAGCCTGATCCTCGGCATGGGCCTGCCCACCACGGCCAACTACATCGTGGTGTCGGCGCTGCTGGCGCCGGTGATCGTCCAGCTCGGCGAGCAGAACGGCCTGCTGGTGCCGCTGATCGCGGTGCACCTGTTCGTGTTCTACTTCGGCATCATGGCCGACGTGACGCCGCCGGTGGGGCTGGCCTCGTTCGCCGCGGCGGCGGTCTCCGGGGGCGACCCGATCCGTACCGGCTTCCAGGCGTTCTACTACAGCCTGCGCACCGCGGCGCTGCCGTTCCTGTTCATCTTCAACACCGACCTGCTGCTGATCGATGTCTCGCTGTTGCAGGGCATCCTGATCTTCGTGGTGGCGACGGTGGCGATGCTGATCTTCGCGGCGGCGACCCAGGGCTTCATGATCGCCCGCAATCGCTGGTACGAGTCGCTGCTGCTGCTGCTGGTGGCCTTCACGCTGTTCCGCCCGGGCTTCTGGATGGACATGATCCATGATCCCTACCAGGACGTGCCGCCGGCGCAGTTCGTCGAGGCGCTGGGCGAGGCAGACCCCGATTCCTCGCTGCGCCTGCAGATCAGCGGCCTGGACGCCTACGGCGATCCGATGACCACCTACATGACGCTGCCGGTGCCGGACGGCGAGACCGGCGAGGATCGCTTGTCGAACCTGGGGCTGATGCTCAATGTCGAGGACGATCGTGCCATGGTCGACATGGTCACCTACGGCAGCGAGGCAGCGAAGCTCGGTTTCGACTTCGACCAGGAAATCATCCAGGTGCAGGCGCCGGTGGATCGCTGGACCAAGGAGTGGATGTGGATTCCCGCCTTCCTGGTGCTGGCCCTGGTGGTGATGCTTCAGCGGCGGCGCCGCGATCGCGGTGGCAAGCCGATCTCGGCCTGATGGAGGTGACCCATGTATAGCAAGATCATGTTGCCGGTGGACCTCAACGAGGAGGCCTCCTGGAGCAAGGCGCTGCCCACGGCGCTGGCACTGTGCAAGAGCTTCGGTGCCTCGCTGCACGTGGTGACGGTGATGCCGGATTACCGCATGCCGCTGGTGGGGGCCTATTTCCCCGAGGACTTCGCCGCCAGGGCTCACCAGGAGGTGACCAAGGCACAGCACGAGTTCATCCAGCAGCACGTGCCGGACGACGTCCAGGTGCAGAGCGTGATCGTCGATGGCTCGCCCTGGGAGGCGATCATCAAGGCCGCCAAGAAGCTCGACATCGACCTGATCGTGATGGCCTCCCACAACAAGCGCAAGTTCGCCGATTACGTGCTCGGTCCCAACGCCGAGCATGTGGTGCATCACAGCAAGATGTCGGTGATGATCGTGCGCTGAGGCGCGTTCCGCGTTCCGCGTTCCGCGACGCCCATGTCCCCACCCGGGGCGTGGGCGTCGTCGTGTCGGCGGGAATGATCCGGATCACGGCGGGGTGGCGGGGGAACGACTAGAGTAACCAGTGACAGGCGGCGATGCCGGGCCGAAGGGGCGACGGCGGTCGCCTGCTCGACCCGGCAAATCCGGGACTCCAGCGTCGGTAAACGGGGGTGTCACCATGTGTGCAGCAGCCACGAAGAGCGGCGGTAAGGACGGTTCTCAGGTGCGAATCCGCATCCGTCCGATCGGCATGGACAAGCCACGAATCTGGCTGGCCGAGGGGTTCGCCGACTTCCGGCGTGCCACGACGGTGAGCCTGGCCTACGGGCTGTTCTGGGTGGGGCTGAGCCTCGCCATCACCGCGGGGGCCTTCGTGCTGGGGCTGTGGCACTGGCTGCTGCCGCTGATCGCCGGTTTCATGTTCCTCGGTCCGCTGGTGGCGGTAGGCTCCTACGGCATCAGCCGGGCGCTGGAAGCCGGGCGCGAGCCGACCCTCGGCGACGCCTTCGGTGCCTGGACCGGCCATGTCGGCTCGCTGGCGATGATGGGCGTGATGATGATGATCTTCTTTCTCGCCTGGATCCGCCTCGCCACCCTGCTGTTCGCGCTGTTCTTCGGCCTCGGCGCCCCGGATCCGGCGACTCTCTACGCGACGCTGCTGACCACGGTGGAAGGGCTCGGCATGCTGGCCGTGGGGACGGCGGTCGGGGCGCTGCTGGCCTTCGGCGCCTTCGCCATCAGCGTGGTGGCCATTCCGACCCTGATGGACCAGGACCTGACCTTCATGGAGGGCATCGAGGCCAGCATCCGGGCGGTGGCCGGCAACCTGCGCCCGATGATGCTGTGGGCCGCCATCATCACCGGGTGCGTGATGGTCGGGGTGGCCACCTTCTATATCGGCCTGGCGCTGATCCTGCCGGTGCTCGGCCATGCCAGCTGGCACGCCTATGAAGACCTGGTGCGCATCGATACCGACGAGGGGGACACGCGGGCCTGAGCCGCAGGCGCGCGCTCCCGCTGCCGTGCCTGACGGCGTGGCGGGATTCGCGTAATCTTGGCGCCGAGACTGCCAATCCGGAGCCCCGACATGCGCCTTCGACGCCTGCTGCCCTTGATCCTGGTCCTGCCCTGGTGCCTGGCGGCGACCGCCGCCGAGCCCCTGCCCGAGCCTGAGGGGCGCGTGATGCTGACCGTCAGCGGCGACATCACGCGCACCAACGGTGAGGGCGAGGCGCGCTTCGATCGCGCCATGCTCGAGGCCCTGCCGTCCCGTATCATCGAGACTCACACCCCCTGGCACGAGGCGTCGGCCCGCTACGAAGGCCCGCTGGGCGAGGCGATATTCGAGGCGGTGGGCGCACGGGGCGACCAGGCCAGGGTGATGGCGTTGAACGGCTTCGAGGCCGAGGTGCCGCTCAGCGACTTCACCCGCTACGGCGTCATCCTGGCGATGACGCGCGACGGGGAGCCCATGCCGATCCGCCGCTTCGGCCCCCTGTTCGTGCTCTATCCCTTCGACGAACGCCCCCACCTGCTCAACGAGGAAACCCGCTTTCGCTCGGTGTGGCAGGTCGTGCGCATCGAGATCCACTGACCGACGAGGAGCCGCCCGGTGCGCCATTCTCCGCTGCGCCTGAAGCTCGGCGTCGTCGCGGCCCTGCTGCTGTTCGTCGCCGCCATCCTGCTGGTCGGACTGGTCGCCTGGCGCCAGGACAGCCTGGTCTGGCGGGTCGGCGGCGATACCGTCTGGCACGCCTACAAGCTCGACCGTGACGCCGTCGAGCTGCGCAGCTACCTGGCCATGAGCGAGGCGGCCCCCGAGGCCCTCGACGAGGCGCGGTTGCGCTTCGAGCTTCTGTATAGCCGGCTGACGCTGCTGCGTGGCGGCAAGATCGCCGATCTCATCGATCGGGTGCCGGGCTCCGAGTCGCTGGTCGACGAGATCGAGCAGCAGCTGCAGGCGCTGGACAGGCGGCTGCAGGGGCTCGATACCCTGACCCCCGTCGCCCGCCAGGACATGATCGAGCGCCTGGGCAGGATCAGCCGGCCGGCCGAGCGGCTGATCATCACCATCAACGGGCATCTGGCGAGCGTGTCGACCCACGAGCGCGATCGCCTGCAGTGGCTCTATGGCCTGCTGCTGGCGCTGATCCTGGGCATGAGCGTGGCGGCCATGCTGGTGGTGACCTTCCTGATCCGCGAGGCCCGTGACAACGCCGCCGCGCGTCGCGCCCTGGAATCGCTCAGCCGCGAGCTGGAGACCACGGCGCGTCGCGCCGAGTCGGCCAGTCAGGCCAAGTCCGAGTTCCTCGCCACCGTCAGCCACGAGATCCGCACGCCGCTCAACGGCGTGATCGGCATGAGCGACCTGCTGGTGGAACAGTCCCTGCCCGAGCGGGCCCGTCATTACGCCGACACCATCCATGAGAGCGCCAGCCGCCTGATGGAACTGATCAACGATATCCTCGACTTCTCCAAGATCGAGGCCGGTCGCCTGGAGCTCGAGCATCGCACCCTGGATGTGTCCGAGCTCGTCGATGGCGCGGTATCGCTGTTTCGCCCCCACGCCGAGGCCCGAGGCCTGCGGCTCGAGCGAATCCTCGATCCGACGCTGCCGGCCCATGTCATCAGCGACCCCGGCCGGCTGCGTCAGGTGCTGCTGAACCTGCTGTCCAACGCCGTGAAGTTCACCGACGAGGGTACGGTTCGCGTCGAGGTGGAGCGCGACGGCGAAGGGGAGCTGTGCTTCGCGGTGATCGATACCGGCTGCGGCATCACCGCCGATCAGCGCTCCCGGCTGTTCGAACCCTTCCGCCAGGGCGATCCCGGCACGGCCCGCCGCTTCGGCGGCAGCGGCCTGGGGCTGGCGATCAGCAAGCGACTGGTGGAGGCGCTGGGCGGCGAGATCGGCATGGAAAGCCGGCCCGGCGAGGGCAGCCGCTGCTGGTTCCGGGTGCCGTTGCTCGAGGCGGCGGCCCCGGCAGAGGCCTCGACGACCGCGCTGGCCGTGGACAGCCCCGCCCTGCACGACGCCCGCCTGCTGGTGGTCGAGGACAATCCGGTCAACCAGCAGGTGGCGCTGGCCATGCTCACCAAGCTTGGCTGTCGCGCCAGCCTGGCGAGCTCCGGCGCCGAGGCCTTGGCGAGCGTCGCCCAGGAGCGCTTCGATCTGGTGTTCATGGACGTGCAGATGCCGGACATGGACGGCCTCGAGGTGACCCGGCGCATCCGCTCACGGGGTGGCTGGCTGGCCGACATGCCGATCGTGGCGATGACCGCGGGCGGGCCGCTGGGCGATCAGGCGCGCTGCCTGGCGGCGGGCATGAACGGCTATCTGGCCAAGCCGCTGTTGCAGGCCTCGCTGCTCAAGGTGCTGCATCGCCATCTGGCATGTCGGGAGACGCTGGCACGACCGGCCTCGCCGACGCTCTCCGGGGAGCCCGTGACGGCGGCGGAGCCGACGCTGGACGACGAGGCGATGGCGGCGCTGCGAGAGAGTCTCGACGCCGAGGCGATGGCGGCGCTGGTGGCGCGCTATCGCCAGGAGGCCGAGGGGCATCTCGCGTCGCTGGACGCCGCCTTCGCCGCGTACCAGGCCGAGGACGTGCAGCGCCTGGCACATCAGCTCAAGGGCGAGTCCGCCACCCTCGGGGCGGTACGGGTGGCCGCGCTGGCCGCCCGGCTGGAGCATGCCGCCCGGGACGATGCCCTGGCCGGCGAGGAGGCGACCCTGGCCGCCCTGCGCCGGCGGCTGGACGAGGCCCTGGCGGCGTTGGAGGGCGAGACCGCCGCTCCCTGAGCCTGGCATCGGACGCGAGGCGTTGTGGCCGTGGCCGGCCGCCGCCTACACTGCGCAGATCGTCGTCTCGCGAGGTCGCCATGCCCGCTGCTTCCGCCGCTCCCGCTTCTTCCCTCCGGCCCGCTTCGCCGCGCACGGCCGCCAGCGACAGCCTCGACCCCGAACGGGCCGCCGCCGAGCTGTCCGAGGCGCTGGCCGGGCCAGCGCTCGGCTTCGTGGTGTTCTTCTGCAGCGCCGACTATCCGCTGGCGGCACTCGGCGAGGCCCTGGAGCGTGCCTTCGCCCCCGTGCCCCTGGCCGGCTGCACCACGGCCGGCGAGATCACTCCCGTGGGCTACGGCCGCGGCTGCATCGTGGCCATCGGCTTCGACCGCGACGACTTCGCTATCGCCTGCGCGCGGGTCGCCGACCTCGACGCCTTCGCGCTGCCCCAGGCGCAGCGGATGGTCGACGGCCTGCTCGCCGACTGTCGTCGCCGGGCGCCCGGCGACGACGTTCGTCCCTTCGTGCTGACCCTGCTCGATGGCCTCTCCAGCCGCGAGGAGCAGGTGCTGTCGACCCTCGAGGCCGCGCTCGGCGGCATCCCGAACTTCGGCGGCTCCGCCGGCGACGACAACCGACTGAGTCACACCTACGTCTATGCCGATGGCGGCTTCCATGATGCCTCGGCGGTGGTGGTGATGATCGCCAGCCGCCGGCCCTTCGAGGTCTTCACCACCCATCATCTGCGGCCACGCCGCGAGAAGCTGGTGGTCACCGCGGTGGACCGGGAGCGGCGGCGGGTGCTGGAGCTCAATGCCGCGCCCGCCGCCGAGGAGTATGCCCGCCTGGTGGGGCGTTCGGTCACCGAGCTCGACCCCGGGGTCTTCGCCCACCACCCGCTGGCGGTGCGCATCGGCGAGGCCCACTACGTGCGCTCGATCCAGCGGGTCGACGACGACGGCGGCCTGCGCTTCTACTGTGCGGTGGAGAACGGCATCGTGCTGACCGCCATGGAGCCGGCACCGCTTCTCGAGGAGCTTTCCGCAATGCTGGAGGGGCTGGAGCGACGCCTCGGGCCGCCGGCGCTGATCCTCGGCTGCGACTGCTTCCTGCGGCGCCTGGAGCTGGAGGCCCAGGGGCGGATGGAGGAGGCCTCGCGACGGCTGGCCGAGGCGCGGGTGGTGGGCTTCAACACCTACGGCGAGCAGCACCAGGGACGGCACATCAACCAGACCTTCACGGGGGTGGCGATTGGATCTCGGGGCTGAGCGAGCGGACATCGAGCCCGCCACCGAGCGCGAACGGGCGCTGGTAGAGGAGAACGCGCGACTGCGGCGCATCTGCGGCGCGCTGATCGAGCGGGTGGAATCCGCCGGCATGGCCGACGGTGCGCCCTACGGCGCCTTCGAACACGCCGTGCTGCTCGCCGAGCAGGTGCGCGAGCGCACCGACAGCCTGCATCGCACCCTCGAGGCGCTGGAGGAGGCCCGGGCCGAGGCCGAGGCGGCCAATCGTTCCAAGACCCGTTTCCTGGCCGCCGTGAGCCACGACCTGCTGCAGCCGCTCAACGCCGCCCGCCTGTTCGCCAGCGCCCTGGAGGACCAGGCCCTGCCCGAGGCGGCGGCGCGCCAGGTCGGCCATATCGGCCGTTCGCTCAAGGACGTCGAGGCGTTGCTCGGCACCCTGGTGGACATCTCGCGGCTGGACGCGGGCGTGCTGACGCCGGATATCGCGACCTTCCCGGTGGCCGAGCTGCTCGACGTCATCGCCGAGGAGTTCCGCCAGCTGGCCGGTGCCCGGGGACTCGACTTCCGCTACGTGCCCAGCGAGGCCGTGGTCAGCTCCGACCTGGCGCTGCTCGCCCGGGTGGTGCGCAACTTCCTGACCAACGCGGTGCGCTACACCGAGCACGGCCGGCTGCTGCTGGGCTGCCGGCGCCGCCGCGACGGGCTCGAGATCCTGGTCGGCGATACCGGGCCCGGCATCGACGAGGCCCAGCAGCAGGCGATCTTCCTCGAGTTCCGTCGCGCCGTGAGCGAGCCGGCCGAGGGCGATCGCGGCCTGGGGCTGGGGCTCGCCATCGTCGACCGCATCGCCGCCATGCTCGATCACCCGCTGCATCTGGCCTCGCGGCCGGGGCGCGGGGCGCTGTTCTCGATCCGGGTGCCCTATGGCCGGCGCGAGGAGGCGCCGACGGCGGAGGTGCCGCCGGGCCTGCACGATCTGAGCGGGGCGCGGGTCTGGGTGCTCGACGACGACCCGGCGATCCTCGAGGGCATGGCGGCGCTGCTGGAGGGCTGGGGCTGTCGGGTGCGCTGCGCGGCCACGCCGGCGGCGCTGGAGGCCGCCGGCCGGCGCGAGCGCGCCGACCTGCTGCTGGTCGACTACCAGCTGGCGCCAGGCGACCCGGACGGGCTCAGCGTGGCGGACCGGCTGCGCCGACGCCACCCCGGGCTCGGCGTGGTGGTGATCTCCGCTCATCAGGATGGCGAGCTCACGCAGCGGGCCCGGGAGCGCGGTTACGACTGCCTGCTCAAGCCGGTGAAGCCGCTGCGGCTGAGGCTGTTGATTGCCCATCGGCTGGAGGCGGGCGGCGCCTAGTCGTGCTGTGGCGTCGTGGGCGACAGGCGTGCCAGCCGGGTGGCCAGTTCACCCTGGTCGGCGGCCAGGATGGCCTGGACCCGGCTGCCGACGTTGAGCTTGCGCAGGATCGCCGAGACATGCGTCTTGACCGTGGTCTCGGCGATGTCGAGATCCCGGGCGATCACCTTGTTGGCGTCGCCCCGCACCAGGCGGGCGAGCACCTCGAGCTGCTTGTCGGTGAGGGCGTCCAGCGGCGAGGGCGCCTCCGGGGCGGGGGGCGCGGCGAACGAGGCATGATCCTCCAGCGTGGGCGAAGGCGGACGACGCATGATGTCCGGGGGCAGGTAGATCTGGCCGCTCAGCACCTGGCGCAGCGCCTCGAGCATCGCGCGGCGCGGCGTCGACTTGGGAATGTAGCCCACCGCGCCCAGGGCGATGGACTCGAGGATCAGGTTGCGTTCGCGCTCGGCGGAGACCACCACCACCGGCAGCGCCGGACAGGCCTCGCGCAGCCGCTCGAGCCCGGCCAGCCCGGCGGCATCGGGCAGCCCCAGGTCGAGCAGCAGCAGGTCGAGCTCTTCGCTCTCCTCGGCGATGCCCTTCAGGGCATCCTCGAGGCTGCCGGCCTCGAGCAGCCGGCAGTTGGGCAGGCCGGCACGGATCGCCGCGCCGATCGCCTCGCGAAACAGTGGGTGGTCGTCGGCCACCATCAGGGTGTTCATGGGGGACTCCTTGGAACGCTCGGGCGCCGGTCCGTCTTTCCCTGGGCCCTCCTACCGAAGGAGGAGGCGTTCTCCTGCCATCGCAGTATGTCCTAGACGCCGGGGCTGGCCAAGACTGGGGTGGCAGTCACATAACCACAACAGCGGGAGACACGCCATGATCTACGCCAACCCCGGAAGCCCCGAGTCCGTGGTGAGCTTCGACGCGCGCTACGGCAACTACATCGGCGGCGAGTTCGTGCCGCCGGTCAAGGGCCAGTATTTCGACAACGTCAGCCCGGTCAACGGCAAGCCGTTCTGCGAGATTCCCCGTTCCACCGCCGAGGACATCGACAAGGCGCTGGACGCCGCCCACGCCGCGGCACCGGCCTGGGGCAAGACCTCGGCCGCCGAGCGCGGCAATATCCTGCTGAGGATCGCCGACCGCATCGAGCAGAACCTCGAGCTGCTGGCCGTGGCCGAGACCTGGGACAACGGCAAGGCGGTGCGCGAGACCCTGAACGCCGACCTGCCGCTGGCGGTGGACCACTTCCGCTACTTCGCCGGCTGCATCCGCGCCCAGGAAGGCACCGCGGCGGACATCGACGCCAATACCGTGGCCTATCACTTCCACGAGCCGCTGGGCGTGGTGGGGCAGATCATTCCCTGGAACTTCCCGATCCTGATGGCGGTGTGGAAGCTGGCGCCGGCCCTGGCCGCGGGCAACTGCGTGGTGCTCAAGCCCGCCGAGCAGACCCCGGCCTCGATCCTCAAGCTGATGGAGCTGGTCGGCGACCTGCTGCCGCCGGGCGTGGTCAACGTCGTCAACGGCTACGGCGCCGAGGCCGGCCAGGCGCTGGCCACCAGCACTCGGATCGCCAAGATCGCTTTCACCGGCTCGACCCCGGTGGGCTCGCACATCCTCAAGTGCGCCGCCGAGAACATCATTCCCTCCACCGTGGAGCTGGGCGGCAAGTCGCCGAACATCTACTTCGCCGACATCATGGACGCCGAGCCCGAGTTCATCGACAAGGCCGCCGAGGGCCTGGTGCTGGCCTTCTTCAACCAGGGCGAGGTGTGCACCTGCCCGTCGCGGGCGCTGATCCAGGAAGACATCTACGACGCCTTCATGGCCAAGGTGATGAAGAAGGTCGCGACCATCACTCGCGGCAACCCGCTGGACACCGACGTCAAGGTCGGCGCCCAGGCCTCCCAGGAGCAGTTCGACAAGATCATGTCGTACATGGAGGTGGCCCGCGAGGAGGGCGCCGAGTTCCTGACCGGCGGCGACAAGGAGCACTTCGATCCGGCCTATGACAGCGGCTATTACATCCAGCCGACCCTGCTCAAGGGCCACAACAAGATGCGTGTGTTCCAGGAAGAGATCTTCGGCCCGGTGGTGGCGGTGACCACCTTCAAGGACGAGGAAGAGGCGCTGGCCATCGCCAACGACACCGAGTTCGGCCTCGGCGCCGGGGTCTGGAGCCGCGACATCAACGTCGCCTTCCGCATGGGCCGCGGCATCCAGGCCGGCCGGGTGTGGACCAACTGCTACCACCAGTATCCGGCCCACGCCGCCTTCGGCGGTTACAAGAAGTCCGGCGTCGGCCGCGAGACCCACAAGGTCGCGCTCGAGCACTACCAGCAGACCAAGAACCTGCTGGTCAGCTATGACACCAATCCCCTCGGCTTCTTCTAGGACAGACTGACGTGTCGCTGCGCCAGTGACATGGCGCCGTCATTCCCGGAAAGCCCCGACCCCGGGCATCGAACCCGGGGCATTTCCTCCCTGACGCAGCCTGCTCCGTCGCCTCCGGCGACGGGGCTCCCCTACCCGTTGTTGAGGAGAAAGCACATGGACAGCACGATGCAAGCCGCCGTGGTGCGGGCCTTCGGTGAGCCGCTGAGCCTCGAGGAGGTCGAGGTGCCGCGGCCCGGGCGCGGCGAGATCCTGGTCAAGGTGGCCGCCTCCGGCGTCTGCCACACCGATCTGCACGCCGCCCACGGCGACTGGCCGGTCAAGCCCGAGCCACCCTTCATCCCGGGGCACGAGGGCGTCGGCCACGTGGCCGCGGTGGGCGAGGGCGTGACCCATCTCAGGGAAGGCGACCGGGTCGGCGTGCCCTGGCTGTACTCCGCCTGCGGCCACTGCGAGCACTGCCTGGGCGGCTGGGAGACCCTCTGCGAATCGCAGCAGAACACCGGCTACTCGGTGAACGGCGGCTTCGCCGACTACGCCCTGGCCGATGCCGGCTACGTGGGGCGTCTGCCGGACAACGTCGACTTCCTGGAGATCGCGCCGGTGCTGTGCGCCGGGGTCACCGTCTACAAGGGCCTCAAGATGACCGACACCCGCCCCGGCCAGTGGGTGGTGATCTCGGGCATCGGCGGGCTCGGCCACATGGCGGTGCAGTACGCCCGGGCCATGGGGCTCAACGTCGCCGCGGTGGACATCGACGACGACAAGCTGGCGCTGGCCAGGCGCCTGGGCGCCAGCGTGACGGTCAACGCCCTGACCACCGATCCGGCGGCCTACCTGAAGCGCGAGATCGGCGGCGCCCACGGCGTGCTGGTCACCGCGGTCTCGCCCAAGGCCTTCGAGCAGGCCCAGGGCATGGTGCGCCGCGGCGGCACCATCTCGCTCAACGGCCTGCCGCCCGGCGACTTCCCGCTGCCGATCTTCGACACCGTGCTCAACGGCATCACCGTGCGCGGTTCCATCGTCGGCACCCGCCAGGACCTGCAGGAGGCCCTGGACTTCGCCGGCGAGGGCAAGGTCAAGGCCACCGTCCACGGCGACCGGCTGGAGAACATCAACGACGTCTTCCAGCGCATGATCGACGGCAACATCGAGGGCCGGGTGGTGCTCGACATGCAGTAGGCCGTGGGCGAGCCAGGGCCCGGCAAGCGGCAACAGAACGAGGCGGGGCACGACGCGAGTCGTGCCCCGCCTTCTTTCGATGCTCGGTCGGGCATGCCTCGGGCGTCGAGCGGGACAAGGAACCGATAGGCGGGCTGGACACGACGACGGCGACCCGAGGGTCGCCGTCGTCAGGGCACGGAGCGTCAGACTCAGGCCGGATTCAGGTCCTGGGGCGGTTCGCCCACCGAGCCCGGCATCGCCTGGACGTTGGCGTTGTCCTGACCGGCCCGGGCCAGGAAGTAGAGGTGGCGCTCGTACTCGGTGACCACGTTATGGATCACCTGGGCCCGGGTGTAGCCGTTGAGGTCCTGCTCCAGGCCACCCTCGTTGAGGTAGACGTCGAAGCGCACGTAGTAGTCGTCGTCCACCGGCAGGAAGCTCGGGGTGCGCAGGCGGTGGGCGCGGACCTGGTAGACGAAGCTGGCGGCGTCGTCGAAGTCCACCTGCAGGGTCAGCTGGCGCAGCGGCTCGCCCTCGACCTCCTCCTCGCTCACCGTGGCCGTCTGGCCGCGGCTCTCCAGTTCCTCGGCGAACTGGCGCAGGGCCGGCCGGATGGCGTGCTCGAGGGTGGCGGCGGCGCCGGCACGGTTGGAGGTGTCCAGCGCCCGGTCGAGGCGCTCGCGCCAGTCGCTGTGGGTGCCGGTGGCGCCGATCTGGCGGCGGGTGTCGGCCTTGGTGCACTCCAGCTTCAGGGCGCGGCTCATGCCGGCCATGATGGCGAAGATCACCAGCGAGAAGGGCAGGGCGGTGATCACCACCGCGCTCTGCAGCGCCGAGAGGCCGCCGGCCATCAGCAGGGCCACGGTCACCAGGCCGATGGTGGCCGACCAGAACACGCGCAGGCGGATCGGAGCGTCGTGGTTCACGTCCGACAGGATGGAGGTGAAGTTCGCCAGCACCAGGGCGCCGGAGTCGGCGGAGGTGACGAAGAACACGATGCCGAGGATGGTCACCACCGAGGCGGTGATGCCGATGTAGGGGTACTGCTCCAGGAAGGTGTAGATGGTGGTCTGGGGCGCGCTCAGCGCCTGCTCGCCGAGTTCGACGAGGCCCTGGTTGGCGACCATCTCGATGCCGCTGTTACCGAAGATCGACATCCAGGCCATCATGAAGCCGAGCGGCAGCAGCAGGGCGCCGAGGACGAACTCGCGGATGGTGCGGCCGCGGGAGATGCGAGCCAGGAACAGGCCGACGAAGGGCGTCCAGGCGATCCACCAGCCCCAGAAGAAGATGGTCCACCAGCCTTTCCACTGCTGGGCATCCTCGCCGGCGAAGGCGTAGGTGTCGAAGCTCTTGCCGACGAAGCTGCTCAGGTAGTCGCCGGCGTTGAGCACCATGGCATCGAGCAGGTGCAGGGTGTTGCCGGCGAACAGCACGAACAGCAGCAGCGCCACGGCCAGCGCCATGTTGAACTCGGACAGCCGGCGGATGCCCTTCTCGACCCCGGTGATCACGGAGATGGTGGCCAGGATCATCACCAGCACGATCAGCACCACCTGGGTGGCCAGGCTCTCGGGCACGCCGAACATGAAGGTCAGGCCGTAGTTCAGCTGCATCACGCCGATGCCGAGGCTGGTGGCGATGCCGAACACGGTGGAGATCACTGCGGTGATGTCCACGGCGTTGCCGATCGGGCCGTTGATGCGCTTGCCGAGCAGCGGGTAGAGGGCGCTGCGGATGGCCAGCGGCAGGCGATGGCGATAGCTGAAGTAGGCCAGCGCCATGCCCATCAGCACGTACATGCCCCAGCCGGACAGGCCCCAGTGAAGGAAGGTCTGCGGCACGGCGGCGCGCATGGCCGCGGCGCTCTCCGGCGCCATGTCCGGCGGCGTCAGATAGTGCGACAGCGGCTCGGCCACGCAGAAGAACAGCAGGTCGATGCCGATGCCCGCGGCGAACAGCATCGAGGCCCAGGACAGCAGCGAGAACTCGGGCCGGGCGTGGTCGGGGCCGAGTCGGATGTTGCCGACGCGGGAGCAGCCGATGGCGATCACGAAGACCAGATAGACCACGGCGGCCAGCATGTAATACCAGCCGAAGGTGTCGCTCACCCAGGCCAGGGCGGCGTCGAAAAAGGCGCCGGCCTCCTCGGTGAACGTCATGGTCAGCACCAGGAAGACCAGGATGCCTGTCACGCTGCCGTGAAAGACGGTGCGATTGATGCGATCTCGTCGCTCGGGATGGGCGGTGTAATCCGACATTCGCAAATGACTCCTGTCGCAGGGGCGACTTGTTTTTTTGAATGAACGTTCAAATAAAATACGCACATCCCCTGATGCCTGCAACAGCACGGATCGCAAGGCGAAGTATTCTTTTGCTTTCGGACACGAAAACGCCCGGCCAGTGGCCGGGCGTGGGTTGATATAACTTTATGAAATTTAAGCGTTAATCGGCGTCTTGCTCGGCCCGCTCGGGACCACCATGCGGGCCGGGCTTGCCGTGATGACCGCGCTCGCCGCGATGGCCCGGGCCGTCATGGGGCGGGCGCATGGCCTGCTCCAGCTCGGCGATCTGGGCCTCGCTCAGGAGCTCGGCCAGGGCATCATGGTGCTGGTCGCGCATCGCCTTCCAGGCCTGGCGGCGTTCGTCTCGCGAGTCGAACGACTGGGCCTTCAGCGCCTGGGCATCATCCATGAAGGCGTGGTGCAGCTCGTCCAGCGACTGGCGGGTCTCGTCGTCCAGGTCCCAGCCGTCGATCACTGCATCGACGCGGGCCTTGATCGCCTCCCGCGCCTCGGTGCGATGTTCCTGGCGGATCTGCTGGCGGGCCTCGTCGAGGGCCGCGCGCTGCTCGTCGTCGAGGATCCCGTCGATCTGCTCGCGGTAGTCCTGACGCAGTTCCCGGATGGCCTCGCGATGCGCCTGCTGGGCCTCGGCGAGCTCGTCACGGGTCTCGGCATCGATGCCGGCGCGGTCGAACAGTGCCTCGCGCTGCTCGGCGTGGAAGCCGCCCGGCTGGGGCTGTCCGTGGGGCCCACCCTGGCCGGCGCTGGCGGAGAACGCCAGCGGCGCGATGGCGGCGGCGAGCAGGGCGGGGGCGAACAGCGTGCGGGTCAGGTGCGTCTTCTTCATCTCGGGCAATCCTCTTGGCCTCGAATGGACACCTTCACTGTCGCCCCCGGGTGTGCAAGCGGTTTGCAGCCAGCGTGCAAACTTCGAGGACGCCGTCCGGCTCGTGCCCTGTCACTCCTCCGGCTGGTACTTGTAGCCGACGCCGTAGACCGAGCGGATGATCTCGCGCTCGGGCCAGATCTCGGCGATCTTCTTGCGCAGTTTCTTGATGTGGCTGTCCACGGTGCGTTCGGAGACGATGCGATGGTCGCGGTACATGTGATCCATCAGCTGCTCGCGGGAAAAGATGCGCCCGGGGGAGTGCATCATCACCCGCAGCAGCTGGAACTCCACCGCGGTCAGCCCCAGGTCGTGGCCATCGGCCAGCGCCCGCCAGCCCTCGTCGTCGAGGCTCAGCTGGGCCTCCTCCGGTGCCTCCTCCGGCGCGGTGGCGGCGCGGCTGCGACGCAGCACGGCCCGGGCTCGGGCCACCACCTCGCGGGGGCTGAACGGCTTGCAGATGTAGTCGTCGGCGCCGAGCTCCAGGCCCAGCAGGCGGTCGACCTCCTCGACCCGGGCGGTGAGCATGATGATCGCCACGCCGGGCCAGCGCTGGCGGATCTCGCGGCACAGCGTCAGGCCGTCGGTGCCGGGCAGCATGAGGTCCAGCAGCACCAGCTCGGGCAGCGCCTCGCGCTCCTCCAGCCAGGGCATCACGGCGTCGCCGTGCTCCAGGTGATGCGGCGCGAAGCCGCTGCCCGTCAGGTAGTCGGCCACCAGGCGGGCGATCTTGGGTTCGTCCTCGACGATCAGGACGGTATCGGTCGCGAGTTCCGTTGTGCTCATGCGTCTTCCTCCCTGAGCTGATGATCGGCGATGGCGGGAAAGGTCAGGGTCCAGCATAGCCCGTCGAGCGACGAGGCACTGGGCGTCATCTCGGCGCCGTGGGCACGGGCCAGGGCCATGGCGATGGAGAGGCCCAGACCGCTGCCGCCGCTGGCGCGATTGCGCGAGCCCTCGACCCGGTAGAGGCGCTCGGTGAGCCGCGGCATTTCCGCCTCCGGCACGCCGGGCGCGCTGTCTTCCCAGCACAGCCGGTAATGGTCGCCTACCGCAGTGAGCGTGACCCGCAGCCGTCCTGGCGTGTGGGTGTAGGCGCAGGTGTTGTCGAGCAGATTGGTCCACAGCTGGCGCAGGCGCTGGGTGTCGCCGCGGATCCAGGCCGGGCCGGGGATGTCGGTCTCGAGGGTGATGTCGGCATCCTTCAGCCAGGTGCCGGCCTCGTCGAGGCGATCGCCCAGGCTGGCGGCCAGGTCCAGCGGTGCCAGCTGCACCTCCAGGGCGCCGGCATCGCTCTGCGACAGCAGCCGAAGGTCGGCCACCAGGCGCTCCAGCTGCCCGACCTCCTGGCCCAGCGAGCCGAGGCTGTCGAGGTCCAGCGGACGGATGCCGTCCTGCATCGCCTCGATCTCGCCGCGCAGCACGGCCAGCGGGGTGCGCAGCTCGTGGGCGATGTCCGAGACCCAGCGGCTGCGGGCCTCGCGGCTGGCCTCCAGGGTCGCGGCCAGCACGTTGAAGTCCCGCGACAGGCTCGACAGCTCATCGCGGCCGCGTTCGGGCAGGCGGATGCTGTAGTCGCCCTCGGTGAGCCGGCGGGTGCCGAGCATCATGCCCCGGGCCCGCCGCCCCAGCCACCAGGAGAGCCCCCCCGCGAGCAGCAGCGAGGCCAGTCCCAGGGCGCCGACGATGATCGTCAGGTTGCGCTGCTGCTGGGTGAGAAAGATGCGGTCCATGCGCGCCATCAGCTGCTGTGGCGGACGATAGCCGAGGGTGCCGACCCGCTCGCCGTCGCTGACGATGGGCAGCCAGCGCAGCTCCGCGGCCTCGAGATCGTTGTCCGGCGGCAGGCCGATGACCGGCAGGCCGCCGGCGTCGTGGAGCACGAAGTCCTTGGGGTCGCCCAGGCGGCGTTCGATGCCTTCAGGTGGCGCCTCGCCGGGCCAAAGCTGGCGGCGCACGACCTGATGCCAGGCCCGCGGCGACTGGCGCAGCCACTGCCAGTCGCCGCGCCTTGCCCACTCGTCGGCGAGCCCGGTGGCCAGGGTCTCGGCACGGCGGGTCTGGGTCCGGTCCAGGTACTCGATGAAGCCCTGATCGAGGCTTCTCGACACGGCAATGAAGACCAGCCCCGAGATGGCGACGTTGACGATCAGGATGATCGCGAACAGCTTGACGCCGAGTCGGGACACGGCCGGATTCAGGGCGTGGCGAAGGGACATGACACGGGCTCTCGGCTGAACGGGCAAAGTGCCCTAGCGTAGCGCAACCGGCCATCGGGAGGATGCAATTCCGGTGCAAGTCCGCTCAGGGGCAGCTTTCGCCGACCAGCAGCTCGGTGCCGAGCAGGCGGGACGCTTCCGGCTCCAGCCCCAGCACCATGCGTGCCGCGATGCGGCCCTTCTCGACGCTGTCCTGACGCACCGTGGTCAGCCGCGGCGAGCGGTACTGGCCCTCTGCGATGCCGTCGAACCCGGTGATGCGCAGATCCTCGGGAATGCGAATGCCACGCCGTTCGGCCAGGGTCAGTACCGTCAGGGCGATGCGGTCGGACATGCACAGCAGCAGGTCGGGCCGCTCCTCGTCGGGCAGGTCGAGGATTCCCTCGATCACCGGGGTGCAGACATCGAAGGTGTTCTCCTCGATGTTCCACATCGGCAGCGTGGCGGGATCGATATCGTGCTCGGCGAAGGCCTGGAAGAAGCCGTCCAGGCGTGCGCGGGTGATGGTCTGATCCGCTGACAGCAGTGTCTGGTCGTCGCCGATGCGACCGTTGCAGGCCTGCTCGGTGAGGCGCAGGTTGATGATGCCGGCGCGACGCGGCGGACTCCTCAGCGCATGGCAGGCGATGGCATGTGCCGCGGGTGCGTTGTCCACATGGACGCTGGCCTGACCCGAGATGTCGAAGTCCACCGCCACCTGGGGGCGCTGCGACGGCAGATCGCCGAGCAGCGAGGGGCTGGGCATCAGGCCGTAGACGATGAAGCCGTCGGCGATGCTGGCCGAGCCCGGCATGCGATCGTTTGCCTGGCGCCCGGATAGCAGCAGAAGCGTGTGGCCGTGGGCGTCCAGCACCTCGGCGATGCCCGACAGCAGTTCGCTGGCCACCGCATCGTTCAGGCTGTAGGTCAGGCTCTCGGCGAGCAGTACCGCGACGATCTGCGAACGGCCGGTACGCAGGCTGCGCGCCTTGGCGTCGGGGCCGCGGTAGCCCAGCTGGCGGGCCTCGGCGAGGATACGTTCGCGCAGGTCCTGGGACAGCTGGTCCGGGCGGTTGAAGGCGTTGGACACGCTGGCCGTGGATACGCCGAGGTGTTGGGCCAGCTCCTTCAGGGTGATGCGGCGTGACGAAGACACGGGATGGCTCGCTTCTCTGGCGGCGATACAGGGTCGCCTCTGAATCGATTTAGTTAGGGGCCTATCCTAGCCGCCCCTGGCGGCGATGAACAGTGACCGAGGGCCGCTTCATCGGCAGTATGCCCGCCCGTGCCGTGGCGCGGGCGGCATGGTGAGCGGCGCCGTACGGCGTCAGGCCCAGGCCAGCCAGGCGGCGGTACCCGGTCTCAGGCTCAGCTTGCATTCCTCCAGCGCAGGAGTCGGCATGCCGGGCAGGTCGAGGGCGCGGCCCTCCTCGGGGCCGGCATCCAGCGCCTCGAGGTCGATCTCGACCGGTGCATCGCCATGGCCGAGATGCGCCAAGCACAGCAGGCGCTGGTCGCCCCGAGTGCGGATCACGCCGAAGACCTCGTCAGGCAGGGTCTCGGGAGCGATCAGCTGCTGGTCGCCCTGACGCAGGAGGTCGCTGTCGGCGCGCCGCCGGAGCAGCTGGCGGACCCGGTTCAGCAGGCTGTCGGCGTCCTTGTCCTGTCGTGCCACGGCCAGCGGCCGGTGACGCGACTCGATCGGCAGCCAGGGAGCGGCGCCTGCGTCACAGAAGCCGCCGTTGGCGGCCTCGTTCCAGACCATCGGGGTGCGGCAGCCATCCCGGCCCTTGACCTCCGGCCACAGGTTGATGCCGAACGGGTCCTGCAGGTCCTCATAGGCCAGCTCGGCCTCGGGCAGGCCCAGTTCCTCACCCTGATAGAGGCACAGGCTGCCGCGTAGCGAACAGAGCACCGTCAGTGCCAGCAGGGCGCGTTCCTGGCCCCAGCTGCTGGCGCTGCGCTGGACGTCGTGGTTGGAAAGTGCCCAGCAGGGCCAGGTGTCGTCGCCGAGTTCGGCGAAGCGCGCCAGGACGTCGTGGAGCTCGCGCGCCTCACCGGTGCTGTCCAGCAGGTCGAAGGTATAGGCCATGTGCAGGCGCGATTCGCCGGCGGTGTAGGCGGCCATGGTCGGCAGCGGATCGTTGCCGCCGATCTCGCCCACGGTGGTCGAGCCCGGGTATTCGTCGAGCAGGGCACGGACACGCTCGAGGAACGCCAGATTCTCGGGCTGCTCGATGTTGTGTCGCTGGCACTGGTAGCTCTGCGGGTTGCCGGGCCGGCGTTGCGCAAGAGGCATCGGCGGATTGTCGGTGAGGGCGCGATCGTGGAAGTAGTAATTGACCACGTCGAAGCGGAAGCCATCGACGCCGAGTTCCAGCCAGAAGCGTAGGTTGTCGAGCTGCGCCTGCTGCACCTCGGGGTGGTGGAAATTGAGGTCCGGCTGGCTGGGCAGGAAGTTGTGCAGGTAGTACTGCCGGCGCCGGGCATCGAAGGTCCAGGCGCGACCGCTGAAGGCCGCCATCCAGTTGTTGGGCGGATTGCCATCGGGCTCGGGGTCGGCCCAGACGTACCAGTCGGCCCTAGGATTGGTGCGGTCCCGGCGGCTCTCCTGGAACCAGGCGTGCCGGTCGGAGCTGTGCGACAGCACCTGGTCGATGATCACCCGCAGCCCGAGTTCGTGGGCGCGATCGATCAGCGTGCGGAAGTCGCCGAGCGTGCCGAACATCGGGTCGACGTCGCGATAGTCGGCGACGTCATAGCCGAAATCGTCCATCGGCGAGGTGAAGAAGGGCGACAGCCAGATGGCGTCGACGCCGAGGCTCGCCACATGCTCGAGCCGCGAGGTGATGCCGGGCAGATCACCGATGCCGTCGCCGTTGGCGTCCATGAAGCTGCGCGGGTAGATCTGATAGATCGTGGCGCCGCGCCACCAGTCGTGCCGGCTATCCCGGCGTCGTTGGGAAAGCGTCATGCAGGGAGTCCTTTCGCTGTCAGGGAGTGGCCGCCCGGCCGGTGCGTCTTGGCCGGGCGGCAGGAATGGGCCTACCAGCCGCGCCGGCCGAGACGCTCGAGCTCGCGGCCCAGCTGCTGGACCGCGCCGGCCCCGTCCAGCTCGCCGGAGAGCACCTGGTGGGTGTGATTGAAGAAGGCGTTGGAGACCCGGGCGTAGGCATCGCCGGTGACGGTGGCCGGACGCGGCACGCCGTTGGCGAGGGTCTCGTAGAGATCGCTCATGGAGGGGTTCTTGGCCAGCACTTCCTCGTCCTGGTAGAGCGCTTCACGGGTGGGGTTCATGCCCTTTTCCAGGGCGTGAGCCTTCTGTTGTGCGGGCGAGGTGATGAAGGCGGCCAGATCGGCGGCCAGTCCGGGATGCTCGGAATAGCGCGACACGGCGAAGTTCCAGCCGCCGAGGGTCGCGGCGGGTTCGCCCTCCGGGCCGTGTGGCAGCGGCGCCATGCCGATCTGATCGGCCACCTCGCTGCCCTCGCCGTTGGCCAGCGACCAGACATAGGGCCAGTTGCGCAGGAACAGCGCGTTGCCGGACTGGAAGATGCCGCGCGTCTCTTCCTCGGTGTGGTTCAGGGCGCCGTCCGGGGCGATGGTGCCGATCCATGAGGCGGCCATGTCCAGGGCGGCGGCGGCGCGCGGATTGTCGATGGTGACCTCACCCGAGCCATCGACCAGGGTGCCGCCGCCATGGCTGGCGACCCACTCGAGGGCGTTACAGGTCAGGCCTTCGTAGGCGCGTCCCTGGAAGGCGTAGCCCCAGAAGTCGTCGTTTCCCGCTTCCCGTTCGGCGGCCTGGATGAACCGGGCCGTCTCGGTCAGCTGCTGCCAGGTTGTCGGCACCTCCCTGTCGTATTTCTCGAGCAGGTCCTTGCGGTAGTAGAGCAGTCCGGCGTCGGTGTACCAGGGCAGGGCGACCAGCCGGCCATCGACGGTGTTGTTCTCGACCAGTGCCGGAAAGAAGCCGTCGGTGGCGCCCTCGGGCAGGTAGTCCGAGAGATCGGCCAGGTGGTTGCCCAGCATGCCCGGCCAGACGATGTCCACCATCAGCACGTCGACGTCGCTGGACTCGCTGCCCAGCAGCTGCTGATACAGCGACAGCTTCTCCGTGGTGCCATTGGGCGTGGACACGACCTTGACGCTGTTGCCGGTCTTCTCGGCCCAGAGCTGGGCCGCGGCCGGGCAGTAGTCGGCGGCGTCGCCGGAGCCGCAGGCAATGGCGATCTCGGTGGCGAGCGCCGGCGAGGCGGCCAGCGCCGAGCCGCCGAGCAGCAGACCGGCGAGCAGCTGACGATGCGCGGCGTGGGAATGTTTCGAAGTCTTCATGGGAGGCCTCATCTTGTCGTTGTCGTGTGTGCCTGGCCGGGAGGCCGTGCCTCCCGGCGCCGAGATTCAGGGAGCGGGAACCCAGCGGGCGTCGTCCGGGCATCGGGCGATGGCGATGCCGCAGGGAGGGAGCGTCAGTCGGCCATCCTGCCAGGTGCCGTTGATCGGCGACGGCGCATCGTCGAGGGGGCGGGCCTCTCGCGGAGCATCGAGCGCGCGGGTCTCGTCGGCGAAGTTCAGCGCTACCAGCAGGCGCTCGCCCCGATGCTCCCGCTCCAGGCAGATGACATCGTCGTGCAGCGGGTGATAGCGGATCTCGCCCTTGACCAGCGCGGGCTGCCGACGGCGAAAGGCCAGCAGCGCACGAGTGGCATGGAGCAGCGAGTCCGGGTCGTCCTCCTGCCGATCCACGGCCAAGGGACGGTGGGCGTCCGGCAGCGGCAGCCAGGGCGAGGCGGTGGAGAAACCGCCATGGGGTGCGTCCGCGCGCCAGGGCAGGGGCGTGCGGCAGCCGTCACGCCCCTTGTAGCTGGGCCAGAAGGTGATGCCGGCGGGGTCGACCAGCTGCTCGAAGGTGAGCTCGGCCTCGGGAAGGCCCAGCTCCTCGCCCTGGTAGAGGCAGACGCTGCCGCGCTGGGTGAGCAGGAAGGCGAGATAGAGGCGCAGCCTGGCCGTATCGCCCTCGGCGCGCCAGCGGGTGGCCAGCCGGGTGACGTCGTGATTGCCCAGTGCCCAGCAGGGCCAGCCGTCGCCGATGCGCGCTTCCATCTCGGTCAGCGGCGCCAGCAGGTCCTCGGGGGCGGCCCTGTCGGTGAGCAGGTTGAAGGAGTAGCACATGTGCAGACGACTGCCGCCCCGGGTGTAGTCGGCCATCACGCCCAGCGCGTCGTCGTCGCCGACTTCGCCGACGCTGGTGGTGCCGGGATACTCGTCGAGCAGCGCGCGCAGCCGTTGCAGAAAGATCAGATTCTCCGGCTGGGTCTTGTCGTGGAGGTGTCGCTGATAGCCGTAGGGGTTATCGGGGCGCACGCCGATGAAGCCCTCGGCGATCTCCTCCCGCGGCGGGTTGTCCTTCAGCTCGCCGTGGGTGCAGAAGTTGATGGCATCCAGGCGGAAGCCGTCGACGCCGCGCTCGAGCCAGAAGCGCACCTCGCCGAGGATGGCCTCCACGACTTCCGGGTTGCGGAAGTTGAGGTCCGGCTGCTCGGCGAGGAAGTTGTGCAGGTAGTACTGGCAGCGCCGTGTATCCCATTGCCAGGCGGAGCCGCCGAAGATGGCCTGCCAGTTGGTGGGCGGGGCGCCGTCGGGCTTCGGGTCGGCCCAGACGTACCAGTCGGCCCTGGGGTTGTCGCGGCTCTGTCGGCTCTCCTGGAACCAGGGGTGCTGGTCGGAGCTGTGGGAGAGCACCTGGTCGATGGTGACCCTGAGGCCTCGCTCATGGGCCGCCGCGACCAGGCGGTCGAAGTCCTCGAGGGTGCCGAACATCGGATCGACGCCGCGATAGTCGCTGACGTCGTAGCCGAAGTCCTTCATCGGCGAGGTGAAGAAGGGGGACAGCCAGATGGCATCGACGCCCAGCGAGGCGATGTAATCGAGTCGGTCGATCACGCCCTGCAGGTCGCCGATGCCGTCGCCATCGGTATCCAGGAAGCTGCGCGGATAGATCTGGTAGATGACCGCGCCGCGCCACCAGTCGTGTCGCGAGACGTCCTGATCGGGAAATAACGGCATGCGCGTCTCCATGGACGGGAGCGGAGCTCCCGTCACAGGGGGAAGAGAAAGGGGAAGGCGGGTGTCGATTCAGGCGGCGCGACGCTGGCCGGCAAGCGCCAGTGCCCTGTCATCGGCATCGAACAGGTGCACGTGCTGGAGTTCGGGAGCCAGTGCCACCCGTTGGCCGACGTCCCAGCGGCTCGGCGCCTCGCTGCGATGGATCAGCAGGGTGTCCCCGGCCTTGGGCTCGAGGTAGACGTAGACCTCGTTGCCCAGGTACTCGACGTTGACGATCTCGAAGGCGTTGTCGCCCTCCGCTTCGGTCAGGTGCAGGTGCTCGGGGCGTACGCCGAGGGTCAGACCGGTGCCTTGGGCGGCGCTGCCAGCGTCCTGGGGCAGGGCCAGCTCGCCGAGGCCCGGGGCCTGGACCTTGCAGCCGTCGCCATCGCTGCCGAGCAGTTCCGCCGGCATGAAGTTCATGGTCGGCGAGCCGATGAAGCCGGCCACGAACTTGGTGGCCGGTTGCTGATAGAGCGTCTGGGGGCTACCGACCTGCTCGACGCGGCCGTCGCGCAGCACCACGATCTTGTCGGCCAGGGTCATGGCCTCGACCTGGTCGTGGGTGACGTAGACCATGGTCGAGCCCAGGCGGTGGTGCAGGCGGGCGATCTCGTTGCGCATCTGCACGCGCAGCGAGGCGTCGAGGTTGGACAGCGGCTCGTCGAACAGCAGGATGCGCGGCTCCCTGGCCATGGCGCGGCCCATGGCCACGCGCTGGCGCTGGCCGCCGGACAGCGCCTTGGGCTTGCGGTCTAGCAGCTCCTCGAGCTGCAGGATGCGGGCGGTGGCCATCACTCGCTGCTCGACGGTTTCCTTGTCGGTCTTGGCCAGCTTGAGACCGAAGGCCATGTTCTCGTACACCGTCATGTGCGGGTAGAGGGCGTAGGACTGGAACACCATGCCCACGCCGCGTTCGCGGGGCGGCAGGTCGTTGACCACGTCGCCGGCGATCCTGAGCTCGCCGTCGGTGATCGATTCGAGACCGGCGATCAGCCGCAGCAGGGTGGACTTGCCGCAGCCCGAGGGGCCGACGAAGACCACGAACTCGCCGTCGCCGATCTCGAGGTCGACGTCCTTGATGATAGGGGTGTGGCCAAAGATCTTGTTGAGCTTTTCCAGGGTCACGCTTGCCATCTGGCGACTCCTCGCCGGCCCCGGGGCCGGCGTTGTTGTGTAGTGTTAACGGTCGAGCTGGAGAAAGGCGGCCTGGTAGGGCGGCAGGGTCAGCGTCGCGCCGTCCAGCTCGGCGGTGAAACCATGACCGTCGAGCAGGGGGCCGGCCATCGGCAGCGTCGTGCTCTGCGTCTCGTCGTCCAGGTTGAAGACGCACAGCAGCGTCTCCTCGCCCTTCTTGCGGAGGAAACCGAGCAGGTCCTCGCCGACGTCGACCAGTTCGAGGTCGCCGTCGACCAGCGCCGGGTGTTCGCGGCGGAACGCCAGTAGCCGTCGGGTGGCATTGAGCACCGAGGCGGCGTCATCCTGCTGGCGCGCTACGGCCAGCGGCAGATGGCGGGCGTCGACCGGCAGCCACGGCTCCACGGCCTCGGCGGTGAAGCCGGCCCGCGGCGCATCGGTCCAGGGCATCGGCGTGCGGCAGCCGTCGCGGCCCTTGAATTCCGGCCACAGCACCTTGCCGTAGGGATCCTGGATGCGTTCGAAGGGCACCTCGGCCTCGGGCAGTCCCAGCTCCTCGCCCTGGTAGAGGCAGACGCTGCCGCGCAGCGACAGCACCATCGCCAGCGCCACCTTGGGATAGGCCAGCGGGTCCTCGTCGGCGCCCCAGCGCGTCGCGCTTCTCACCACGTCGTGGTTGGACAGCGCCCAGCATGGCCAGGCGTCTCCGGCCAGACGCTGGAAGCGTTCGATCACTTCGCGGATATAGGCCGGCGAGTGCGGGTCGTTGAGCAGGTCGAAGCCGTAGGCCATGTGCAGCTTGTCGCCGCCGGCGGTGTACTCGGCCATGCGCTCGAGGGGGTTGTCATCGCCGATCTCGCCCACCGTGGTGGTGCCGGGGAACTCGTCCATCAGCGCGCGCAGCTCGCGCAGGAAGTCGAGGTTCTCCGGGCGGCTCAGGTCATAGACGTGGCGCTGCCAGGTGTAGGGATTGCTGTCCGGGGCGCCCAGGGTCTTGGCCGCGCCCGCCGGCAGCGGCGGGTTGTCGCGCAGCTCGGTGTCATGGAAGTAGAAGTTGACGGTGTCCAGGCGGAAGCCGTCGACGCCGAGTTCCAGCCAGAAGCGCAGGTTGTCCAGCTGGGCCTTCCTGACCTCCGGGTGATGGAAGTTCAGGTCCGGCTGGCTTGCCAGGAAATTGTGCAGGTAGTACTGGCGGCGCCGGGAGTCGAAGGTCCAGGCCGAGCCGCCGAAGATCGACAGCCAGTTGTTGGGCGGCGTGCCGTCGGGTCTGGGGTCGGCCCACACGAACCAGTCGGCCCTGGGGTTGGTGCGGTCCTGGCGGCTCTCCCGGAACCAGGGATGCTGATCCGAGGCATGGCTGATCACCTGGTCGATCATCACCTTCAGGCCCAGGGCATGGGCACGGGCCAGCAGGGCCTTGAAGTCGTCCAGGGTGCCGAACATCGGGTCGACATCGCGGTAGTCGCTGACGTCGTAGCCGAAGTCGGCCATCGGCGAGGTGAAAAAGGGCGACAGCCAGATGCCATCGACGCCCAGGCTCGCCACGTAGTCGAGCTTCTCGGTGATGCCGGCCAGGTCGCCGATGCCGTCGCCGTTGGCGTCCATGAAGCTGCGCGGGTAGATCTGGTAGATGACGCCGCCGCGCCACCAGCTCAGGTTGTCTTGCATGATCGGGGTCCTTGATGACATGAGGCCTATCCCTTGACGGCGCCGGCGGTGAGGCCGGAAACGATGCGGCGTTGGAAGATCATCACCAGGATGACCAGCGGCACGGTGACGGTGACCGAGGCGGCCATGATCGGGCCCCAGGGCAGCTCGTGCTGGCTGCCGCCGGAGATCAGGGCAATCGCCACCGGCACGGTGCGCTGGTCGTCGGTGAGGGTGAAGGTCAGGGCGAACAGGAACTCGTTCCAGGCGGCGATGAAGGCCAGCAGTCCGGTGGTCGCCATGGCGGGCCACATCAGCGGCAGGAATACCTTGGTGATGGTCACCCAGGGGGTGGCGCCGTCCATGATCGCGGCCTCCTCCAGCTCCATGGGCAGCTGGCGCATGAAAGTGGTCAGCACCCAGACGGTGAAGGGCAGGGTGAAGATGGTGTAGCTCAGGATCAGGCCGCCCGGGTTGTTGTAGAGGTTCAACGCGCGGATCACCTCGAACAGGCCGGAGAGCACCGCCACCTGGGGGAACATCGACACCCCGAGGATGGTCAGCATCACCGTGGCGCGGCCGCGGAAGCGCACCCGGCCCAGGGCGTAGGAGGCGGTGATCCCCAGCAGCAGGGCGATGACCACCACCGACACCGAGATGAGGATGGAATTGAAGATGGCGCGCACGAAGCTCTTCTGGGTGAAGATCTGCACGTAGTTGCTGACGTCCACCGACGACAGCCAGAAATCGACCCGGAACAGCTCGCTCGAGGGCTTCAGCGAGGTGATCACGGCGTAGTAGAAGGGGAAGATGGCGTAGACCATCACCACGGCGATCAGGGCGTAGAGGCCGACGCGCTTGGCGAGTTTCAACAGCTGATACTGGTTCATTGGTCGACTCCCAGTTGACGGCGGCCCAGGTAGAGGTAGACGACCACGGCCAGGGCGATGATCAGGAACAGCATCGTCGAGGCGGCGCTGCCATAGCCCACGTCCTGGAACTCGACCAGCTGCTGACGGGCATAGATCGACATGGTCATGGTGCTGGTGGAGTTGGAGGTCAGCACGTAGATCACGTCGAACACGCGCAGGGCATCGAGCAGGCGGAAGATCACCGCCACCAGCAGTGCCGGGGTGATCAGCGGCAGGGTGACGCGGAAGAACACCTTGACCGGATGGATACCGTCGACCTCGGCGGCCTCGAAGCAGTCCTTGGGTAGCATCTGCAGGGCGGCCAGCACCAGCAGGGCGACAAAGGGAATGGTCTTCCACACATCGACCATGATCACCGCCCACATGGAGAGGTCGGCATCGGCGGTCCAGGCCAGGGGCGCATCGATCAGGCCCAGGGCCATCAGCAGGTGGTTGATGATCCCGAACTGGTCGTTGAGCATCCAGGCCCACATCTTGGCCGAGACGATGGTGGGAATGGCCCAGGGGATCAGCACCGCGGCCCGCACCAGCATGCGGCCCTTGAACTCGGCGTTGAGCAGCAGGGCGACGATGATGCCGAACACCACTTCCAGCGAGACCGATACCACGCTGAAGTAGACGGTGTTCCACACCGCGTTCCACCACACCGGGTCGGTGAGCAGGCCGTACCAGGCGCCGTCGTCATAGACCAGATAGTTCTCGAAGCCGATGAAGGCCGCGCCGGCGGTGTCCGACAGCGAGGCGTCGGTGAGGCTCAGGTAGAAGGTACGCAGCAGCGGCCAGCCGGCGACCATCGCCAGGGCGACCAGCATCGGGGTCAGATAGGTCCAGGCGGCGCGGACCCGCTGGCGGCGGACCTTGGTGCCCCGATAACCCGCCTTGGCCGTGCGCCCCTCGCGGGGGGCGCTGTCGGTTGCAGAAGTGGACATGTCGACCTCCGGTTACCAGCGACGACGCTTGATGCGTGACAGCTCGCTGTCCAGCTCGGCGACGGCATCGGCGCCGTCCTGCTCGTCGGTGAGCACGCCGTGTGCGGCGTTGAAGAAGGCGTTGCTGACACGGCCGTAGTTGTCGCCGGTGACGGCGGAGGGTCGGGCCACGGCGTTGGTGAAGGTGTCGTAGAGGGTGCCGAAGAAGGGCACGGCCTCGAGGACTTCCTCGTCGGCGTAGAGCGAGGTGAGCGTCGGATTGTAGGCCGCCTCGATGGCGCGCCGCTTCTGTTCGGCCTCGCCGGTCAGGTAGGCCACCAGGTCGGCGGCGAGCTCGGGATTCTCGCTGTACTTCGACACCGCGAGGTTCCACCCGCCCAGCGTGGCCGCGCTCTCTCCATTCGGCCCGTGGGGCAGCTTGACCACGCCGACCTTGCCGGCCACCTCGCTGTCCTCGCTCTGGGCCAGCGACCAGGCATAGGGCCAGTTGCGCATGAACACGGCGTTGCCCGACTGGAAGATGCCGCGGGCCTCCTCCTCGGTGTAGTTCAGGGCGCCCCGCGGGGTGATCTCGCCGATCCAGCTCGCGGCCAGGTCCAGCGCCGTGGCGGCATTCTCGTTGTCGATGGTGATCTCGCCGTCGGCATCGACGAGGGTGCCGCCGCCGTGGCTCGCCACCCACTCCAGGGCGTTACAGGTCAGCCCCTCGTAGGCGCGGCCCTGGAAGACGTAGCCCCATAGCTTGTCGTTGCCCGCCTCGCGTTCGGCGGCCTGGATCTCGACGGCGATGTCGGTCAGCTGCTGCCAGGTCTCGGGCGGCGCGACGCCGTGCTTTTCGAGCAGATCCTTGCGGTAGTAGAGCACGCCGGCATCGGTGAACCAGGGCATCGCCACCAGCCGGTCGTCGACGGTGTTGTTGGCGACGATGGTCTCGAAGTGGCCCTCGGCGGCATCCTCGCCGAGCGTCTCCTCGAGATCGATCAGGTGGTTGGCCAGCAGGCCCGGCCAGACCACGTCGATCTGCAGCACGTCGATATCGCCGGAACGCGCCGACAGGATCTGCTGATAGAGCGACAGCCGCTCGGTGGAGGAGTTGGGCGTGGAGACGATTTCCACGTCGTGGCCGGTCTCGTTCTCCCAGGCCTCGACGCCCTGCTCGCAGAGCGTGAGTTCGGCGCCGACCGCGCCGCAGGAAATGGTCAGCTCGGCCGACAGGGCCGGAGCGGCGCCTGCCGTGCCCAGCAGGGTGAGTCCAGAGGCGATCAGGAACTTGCGTTGCATGGCGTATCCTCGTCACTTGTTGTTGTCGCGTTCCGGCACGGCGATGGCGCATGGAAGCCTGGCCTGCCAGGACGTGTCTTAATCGATTAAGTTCTGCGCTCAGTTAAGCGATGCGAAGACGGCGGTGCAACCTAGACTTTGGTCGTGAAAATGGCGACCTTCGACGTTAAAACTTGTTTATTTACTACTTTTTGATGTCTCTCGCCGGGTTTTAGACATAAGTCGTGTGTTTTTCGCGTTACATTCCAACTACTGTCTTAAACGATTAAGTCCGGATGCCCGGAGCTGCCCGGCATCGCTCAACGGCTGGGCAGGGCGTCGGTTCGCCGGACGCGATCGAGATCTCACGCGACAACAACAAAGGCATTGATCACGATGACAATTCCGACCCAACGCCCGCGCAAGTCACCGCTCGTCATGGCCGTTGCCGCCGCCGCCCTGAGCGCCAGCGGACTGGCCAGTGCCCAGGCCTCGAGCGACCTCGAGGCTCGCCTGGCCGAGCTGGAGCAACGCATCGTCGCCGCCGAACAGCGTGCCGCGGCCGCCGAGCGACGCGCCGACGAGGCCGAGCAGGAGATGGCCGAGCAGCTGTCCGACGAGGAGCTGGAGACCCGGCTGGCCGCCGTGGAGCGCCAGGCCAGCGGCGAGGAGGGCTTCTCCTTCAACGCCTACGCCCGCTCGGGGCTGCTGATCGGCGATGACGGCAAGAGCGCCGAGGGTGGCCCCTATCTGTCGCCAGCGGGCGCACAGGGGGGCGCCGTGGGGCGCCTGGGCAACGAGCCGGATACCTATGCCGAGGCCGTGCTCAACTACAAGATGCGCTTCGACAACGGCGCCAAGGCGCATTACCGGACCATGATCGCCGACGGGGTGCAGACCAGTAATGACTGGACGTCCGACGAGTCCAGTCTCAACGTGCGCCAGGTCTACGCCGAGTTCAGCGACCTGCCGAGCTTCACCGGTGCCTTCGAGAATGCCTCCATCTGGGCCGGCAAGCGCTTCGACCGCGACAACTTCGATATCCACTGGCTCGACAGCGACGTCATCTTCCTGGCCGGCACCGGTGGCGGCATCTATGACATGCAGCTGGCCGACAACTGGACATCCAACCTGTCCCTCTACGGACGCAGCTTCACCGATTTCCCGGTCGACAGCATGAATCCGGCAGACGACACCGGCAGCACCGACAACCTGATCCTGACCTCCAACAACTACGTCGGTGACTGGCAGTGGATGATCAGCGGCATGAGCGCCACCGACAACGAAGAGCGGCTGACCGAAGGCAATGTCGATGCGGCGGATGACGGCCTCCATACCATGGTGGCCTACCATGGCGATGACTTCTTCGGCCTGAGTGACGGCAGCTTCAAGGCGGCAGTGCTGCATGGCCAGGGACTCGGCGCCGAAACCAAGAGCCTCGGTTCCAATGGCAACCTGAGCGAGGATGCCACCGCGACCCGCCTCGCGCTGTACGGCACCACCTATCTGGCGCCCCGCTGGCGCGTGGCGCCTGCCATCCTGGCCGAGACCAGCGAGGATCGCTATGTCGAGGGTGACCGGTATGACTGGGCGACGTTCAACGTGCGCCTGGCCAACGAGCTGACCGAGAACTTCGAGATGCAGTACGAGGGCAGCTATCAGTGGATGGACCTCTCCCCGGAGGGGTATGGGGGCAACAACGCGGCCGAGGGGAGCTATACCAAGTTCACCATTGCCCCGACCTTCAAGCCCGAGGTGGGCGGCTTCTGGCAGCGTCCGGAGATTCGCCTGTTCGCCTCCTGGAGCGACTGGGACGAGGAGCTCAACGACTATTCCGCGGATGACGCCCTCGGCAGCGGCGGCTTCACCGGCGACGAGTGGGCCTTCGGGGTGCAGAGCGAGGTCTGGTTCTGACGCGAACCGCTGGCCGAGTGCTGTTTCGATGCTTGCCCGCGACCGAGGTCGCGGGCATTTTCGTTGGGGCCTACAGCGTCAGCAGAAACAGGATCGGCGGCGGGAAAGGTAGAGAGCGCAGCGAGAGGATGACGCCCGAGGCCACCGTCGCCGGTACCCGACACCCGACACCTGGCGTTACAGCGTCAGCAGGAACAGGATCAGCGGCGGCGAGAGCAGTGAGAGGATAAAGCCGGAGACCACGGCCACCGGCACGCACCTCACGCCGCCATGCTGCTGGATCACCGGCAGGGTGAAGTCCATGGAGGTGGCGCCACCGTAGCCGATGGCCAGCGCCGGGTGGCGGCCGATCACCAGCGGAATCAGCACGAAGGCCAGCAGCTCGCGGCCCAGGTCGTTGAAGAAGGCCACGCCGCCAAGCAGCGGCCCGAGCTCATCGCCGATCAGGATCCCGGACAGCGAGTACCAGCCGAAGCCGGCGGCCATGGCCAGGCCCTCGTTCCAGCGCAGGTCGAGCAGCGGGGCGGCGACCAGCCCGCCGATCAGCGAACTCGCCGCCAGGGTCACGGCAATGGCCAGCCCGTGGCGGTTGAGCAGTATCTGCCTGAGCGGCATGCCGGAATTCCTGAGCTGGCAGCCGATCAGCGCCAGCAGGGCGTAGAGCACCCATTCCGACAGGCGCTCGGCCCAGGCGAAGGGCGCCTCGTTGCCGGCGAACAAGGCATGGATCAGAAGGCCCAGCACGATGCCGGCGAACACCACGCCGACCAGCGCCAACGAGCCGGCCATGGCGGCCAGCTTGCTGGTGGGCGCGCCGTCCACCGCATGGCTCGGGTCCACGGTCAGGTGCAGTCGACGCGACAGCCAGCCCAGGGCGGCGAGGTTGAAGGCCGAGGTGATGGCCAGCAGCGCGAGCGCCTGGCCGCCCATGCCGGAGAGCTGGCTACCGAGGTCGTCGAGCCCGGCCAGGCTCACCCCCATCAGCAGCAGGATAGCGTAGATGGCGACGTTGACGCCGCGATTGATCGCCGCCATGACAGCATCGTGGCGCACCCGGACCAGATAGCCCAGGATCAGCGGTAGCAGGACGATCAGCAGTCCGGTGAGCATGCGAGAGTTCCTTTTCCGATTCCTTTCGGTTCAGGCCATGGGGCCGTTCGGGCCGTCGGCGACGGCCAAAACCGACCACTCTAGCAGCTTGTCGGTGCCGCGGCAGCGGCGTCAGTCGTCGTCGAGTCGGGTCAGGGAGAGGCGGCTCTTGCGCTCGCCGTCGCGGTAGTAGGCCATGCCCAGCAACAGGCCCGGGCGATCGGCGTCGAAGGTGATCTCCATGCGGCGGTCGTCCTCGTCGGGTTCGGCCAGCGCCACCCGCACTGCCGCGAAGCGCCCGGCCGGCAGCGTCACGGGATCGCGGTCCAGCACCCGGTAGTCGAGCCGTTCCTCGCGGCCGCGATGGTCGCGATAGCGCAGCCGGGCCTCGCCGCCGTCGGTCTCGTCGATGACGCGCCGGGCCAGCGCGACCAGAGCGCTCTGGCGGTCGGGCAGGGGGGCGAGATCGGCGTCTCGCAGCGAATAGGAGCGGCGGATGCCCAGCAGCGAGTAGCCGGCGGCGTAGTGCAGCGAGCGCACCCGCTCATCGTCGAGCCGGAAGCGGCCCCATTCGTGGCCGCTGGCCCCGGGCAGGCTGGCGCGCATCTCGCTGTGCCAGTGGCCGGCCTCCTGCGACAGCTGATGTTCGATATCGACGTCTGGCCAGCCCGAGACCTCCAGGTGGTAGCGGGCGTCGAAGGGCTGGGGCGCGGTGGCGGCCAGGCTCGGCAGGGCCGTGATCAACAGGGCCAGGCCCAGCAGCCAGGCGCGGCGCGGCAGGCGAAGCGTCATCGGGAATTCCTCGCGGGAAAAAGCATCGGGGTGACTCGATTGAGAGGGCGCGGCGGCCGCCGGGTTCCCTGCCGCCATGCTCGCCGGGCATGCTCGACGGCTCTTTCGCTGGCTATCTCGATGGCTATATCTCTGACATGGCCGAGTCATCGGTGAGCGGTTAGGCTGGCGGGGCAGGCTCCCATTTTCGTCTTTCACAGGAGGTGTTGTCATGGCCAGACTGCTGCTTATCGCCGGCGACTTCGTCGAGGACTACGAGATCATGGTGCCGTTCCAGGCCCTGCAGGCCATGGGTCACCAGGTGGATGCGGTGTGTCCCGAGAAGCGCGAGGGCGACAGCATCCGCACCGCCATCCACGACTTCGAGGGCGACCAGACCTACACCGAGAAGCCGGGGCACAACTTCACCCTCAACGCCACCTTCGCCGAGGTCGCCCCCGGCGACTACGACGCGCTGGTGATCCCCGGCGGCCGGGCGCCGGAGTATCTGCGCCTGGACGAGCGGGTGCTGGAGCTGGTACGCCACTTCTTCGACACCGACAAGCCGGTGGCCGCCATCTGCCACGGCGCCCAGCTGCTGGCCGCCGCGGTGTCGCTGGCCGACTATCGGGTCTCGGCCTATCCCGCCTGCGCCCCGGAGGTGCACCTGGCCGGCGGCGACTACGCCGAGATCGGCATGGACGAGGCCATCGTCAGCGGCAAGCTGGTGACCGCCCCGGCCTGGCCGGCGCATCCGGCCTGGCTGGCACGCTTCCACGAGCTGCTGTAAGGGGAACGCTGCTGCAAGAGCAGAGGTCAGGGCGCCTCGCCGGCGCGGCGGGCGAGGTGCTCGGACAGCGTGACCGGATAGTCGCCATCGCCGGGGGCCAGGACACGCAGCGCGGCCGGCAGGCGTTCGAGGTCCCGGGTGACCCGTTCCCGGGCGGCGTCGGCCGACGCCATGGCCTCCGGCACGGTCTCGCCCCGCACCACGCAGGGATGCAGCAGCGACGTCGCTTCGTCCACGTGCTCGTCGCGGCCGGCGATGACGTCGCCGCTGAAGCCGCCGTGAGCATCGTGGCGGCGGTAGACCTGCTTGCGCCCGGGCAGGTTGATCTTGCCGGGGGAGCGCTTGACCTTCGGTTGCCCGGCGTATTCCACCAGCTTGTAGGAAAGGTCGATGACCGGGGCGTCGGCGGCCACGCCCATCCGGGTGCCGACGCCGAAGGCATCGATCGGCGCGCCGTCGGCGATCAGCGCCTCGATGGCGTGCTCGTCGAGGCCGCTGCTGGCGACGATCTTCACGTCCGTATGGCCGGCCGCATCCAGCAGCGCCCGGGCGCCGCGGGCCAGCTCGCCCAGGTCGCCGGAGTCCAGCCGGATGGCACCGATCTCGAGCCCGGCCTCCTCGCGCATCAGCGCGATCACCGTCTTCACGCCCTCGAGGGTGTCGTGGGTGTCCACCAGCAGGGTGGTGCCGGGGTAGTGGCGAGCGAAGGCGCGGAAGGCCTCGCGCTCGCTGTCGTGGGCCAGCACGTAGCTGTGGGCCATGGTGCCGTTCAGCGCCAGGCCGTGGCGCAGCCCGCCCAGCACGTTGCTGGTACCGGCAAGCCCCGCCGCGCGATAGGCGCGCACCCCGCGTACCGCCGCGTCCACGCCGTGCATGCGGCGCAGGCCGAAGTCCACCACCGGCCGGCCCCGGGCGGCCATCACCATGCGCACCGCCTTGGAGGCCAGCACGGTCTCGAGCTGCACCAGATTCATGATCAGGCTTTCCAGCAGCTGGGCCTGGGCGATGGGCGCGTCGACCTCCAGCAGCGGCTCGTTGGCGAACACCGGCGTGCCCTCGGGTAGCGTCCAGATATCGCCCTCGAAGCGCCAGTCGGCCAGCCAGTCGAGGAAGGCCGGTTCCAGATGATCGACCTCGGCCAGCCGCCGGAGCGCGCGGTCGGTGAAGCGCAGCCGGCTGACGCGTTCGGCGGCATGTTGCTGGCCGCAGGCGAGCATGAAGCGCCGCTCCGGGGGCAGCCGGCGGAAGAACAGGCTGAAGGTGGCCGGCGCCGTCATGGCCTCCTTCCAGTAGGCCTGGGTCATGGTCAGCTGGTAGAGGTCGGTCAGCAGTGCCAGCTCGTCTTCGTCGACGCTCAGCGGGGCGATATGGTCCATGCTCGTGTCCCTCACGGCATGACCCTGGCGCCGGCTTCGGCGAAGGCGGCCCGGCAGTCGGCCACGGCGTCCGGGGCCACCGCCGCGCTCAGCGATTCGAGCAGCAGGGTCTCGAAGCCGTGCCGGCGGGCGTCGAGCACCGTGGCCCGCACGCAGACGTCCAGCGCCAGGCCGCAGACGACCACCCGGGTGACGCCGCGCTCGCGCAGGTAGCCGGCCAGGCCGGTGGCGTCGAAGGCCGAATAGGCGTCGGCGTCGAAGGCGGTGGCCTTGCTGACGCGAAGCGTATCGGCGTCGAGGTCGAGGTCGGGGTGGAAGGCCGCGCCCGGCGTGTCCTGGACGCAGTGCACCGGCCAGGGGCCGCCGCGGTGGTCGAAGCTGACGTGGTCGATGGGGTGCCAGTCCCGCGAGGCGACGATCAGCGCACCGCCGGCCCGGGCGGCGGCGATCTCGGCGTTGATGCCCGGCACCAGGGCGTTGCCGCCGGCGACGGCCAGGGGGCCGCCCTCGCAGAAGTCGTTCTGCATGTCCACCACCAGCAGCGCGTCCGCGGGGCCGTAGTCCAGCTGGGCATGCGGCATCGGATCCTCCTTCGGGGTCGGTGACGTCTCCTTCAGCGTATGCCCTGAGCCGGCGTTCGTGTAGGGGCTCGCGAACCTGGAGAACCCTAGTAGCCGGCGTCGGGGTCGATGGTCTCGACGTCCTCGCCGGCATCCATGGCGCGCAGCGCCTCGGCCACCTGGTCGAGCGCCTCGCCGAGCGGCGTGGGGCCGGCCATGTGCGGGGTGACCAGTACCCGCGGATGCGACCACAGTGGGCTCGATGCCGGCAGTGGCTCTTCGGGGAAGGCGTCGAGCAGCGCGCCGCGCAGCCGGCCTTCGGCCTCGCCGTCGCCCAGCGCGGCGAGCAGCGCGGCCTCGTCGATCAGGCTGCCGCGCCCCGGGTTGATCAGGCTGGCGCCTTCGGGCAGGGCGGCCAGGGCCTCGGCGTCGATGATGCCGCGGGTCGCCGGCGTATCGGGCAGCAGCAGCACCAGGCTCTTCACCTCGGGCAGCAGCTCGCGCAGGCCGTCGTCGCCGTGATGGCAGCGCACGCCGGGCAGCGTCTTGGGCGAGCGGCTCCAGCCGTGCGCCGGGAAGCCGTCGTCGGCCAGTGACTGCGCCACCCGGGCGCCGATGGCACCGAGCCCCAGCACGCCCACCGGCCAGTCGGCCTTGTCGACCGGCGGGCACTCGCGCCACTCGGCGCGGGCCTGCTGGCGACGATAGCGGTCGAAGTCGCGCTGGAAGTGCAGCAAGCCGTAGCGCGCGTAGTCGGCGATGGGACCGGCCATGCCGGCGTCGCGCAGCTTGACGATGGGCACGCCCCGGGGCAGGGCGGGGTTGCCCAGCAGCGCATCGACCCCGGCGCCGAGGTTGACGATGCCCTTGAGCGAGGTGAGCTCGTCGAGCAGCTCGGCGGAGGGCTTCCAGGCCGCCAGATAGTCGGCGCGGCGGCGCTCGTCGGCGGGGGCGGCGCTGGTGAGGATCTCGGCGTCGGGCAGGCGCTCGGCCAGGGCGTCGCGCCAGGCCTCGGCGGCATCGGTGTGGACCAGGACTCGCATCGGTTCTCCGGGCGGCGAAGGGTTCGCGTCCATCTTCGCGATTTCGCCGCCGCGGGGAAAGCCCGTTCAGGCGAGCGCCGGTGTGTGGGCGCGGCGGGAGGTCGGGGCGGCGAGGGGAACCGGTGCCTCCTCGAACGATTCGGCGAGGCGGAAGCGGGCGACCAGGGCATTGAGTTCGCCCGAGTCCTGCTCGAGCGACGCCGCCGATGCGGTGGTGGCCTGGGCCAGGCTGGCGTTGCGCTGGGTCGCCGAGTCGAGCTCGGCCACGGCGGTGCCGATCTGCGTCAGGCCGTCGGACTGCTCGCGGGTGGCCGCGCCGATGCTCAGCACCTCCTCGCCGAGGCGCTCGATGCTCTGCTTGGTGTCGGTCATGCTGGCGTCGCTCTGCTCGGCCTGGCGGGCGCACTCGTCGAGCTGACGACGGGTGCCCTCCAGCAGCTGGCGGATCTCGCCGGCGGCTTCGGCGCTGCGGCCGGCCAGGGCGCGCACCTCGGTGGCCACCACGGCGAAGCCGCGGCCGCGCTCGCCGGCCCGGGCCGCCTCCACGGAGGCGTTGAGGGCCAGGATATTGGTCTGGAAGGCGATGGCGTCGATGGTCTCGATGATGCCGTCCATGCGGGCGGCATCGGCGACCACGTCGCGGATCAGCGCCACGCTGCTGGCCACACTCTCGTGGCTGACGCGGGCCTGGACGGTGGCGTCCTCCGCCAGCCGGTCGGCCTGGCGGCTGCTCTCCGCTGTCTGCGTCACCGAGCCGGTGATCTCTTCCATGCTGGCGGCGCTCTGCTGCAGGGCGCTGGCCTGCTGTTCGGTATAGGCGGCCAGCTCGTGGCCGTCCCGGGCGATCGAGGTGGCGCCCCGATGCACGGTGTCGCTGGTGCGGCGGATCGAGGCGACCAGGCCCGAGAGCGAGTCGCTCATGCGGCGCAGGGCGCCGAGCAGGCGGGCGGTCTCGTCGCTGCCTCGCGCCTCGATGACCTGGCGCAGGTCGCCCTCGGCGACCCGTTCGGTGACGGCCAGCGCCTGGTGCAGCGGACGCACGATGCTGCGGGTGATGATCAGCGACAGCAGCACGGCCGCGGCGACGGCCAGCCCGGCGAAGATCAGCAGGCCGGTGACGGCGCCCCGATGACGCGCGGTGATGCCGGCCTCGGCGCGATCCATGCGCTGCGCGGCGCGTTCGCCGATGGCATCGGCGGCATCCTGCAGCCGATAGACCGCCGCCTTGTAGTCCGAAAAGGCGCGGTTGGCCTCGGCGGTGGTGGTGAAGTCGCCGTCGCGCAGGCGGGCATGGGTGGCGTCGAAGCCGGCGGCGTAGCCATCGAGGGCGGTGTCGGCCTCCCGGTAGAGGTCGCCGAGCTCGGGCGTGGGTGCCAGCTCGGCGCCACGAGCCAGGACGTCATCGAGGTCGGCGTGTGCGCCCAGCCACTTGTCACGATAGGAGGCGACCCGGTCGGCCTCGCGCAGGTTGATGAAGGTGTCCTTCTCGTAGCGGCGCAGCTCCAGCGACAGCTGCTGCACGCGGGCCGCGTTGAGGGCGGTGGCGGCATCGACGTTCAGGGTGTCGACGGCGGTGTCGCGGACCTGGGACAGGCCGCGCAGGCCGACGGCGCCCGCGGCCAGCAGCAGCAGGACGATCAGGGAGAAGGCCATGGCGAGGCGGGCGCCGATGGAGAAGCGTTGCAGCATGGGGAGCGACCTTGGCGTGGACAGGAAAGGGACGCCTCCCTATCGGCATGGAAGATCGCTTCTTTAGATCACGAAGTTCTAAAAATCATTGGGGGCACGAGACGGTCAGTAGATGATCTGCATCGGCGGCGGGGCCTCGTCGAGCAGCCCGGCCAGACGCGACAGGGCGCCTTCCAGGCGTTCGAGATCCGGTTCGGCGCCGAGGCTCAGGCGGATGCGCCGCGGCGCCGGGGCCTGCTCGACCATGAACGGCGTGGCGGTGGTGACGGCCATGCCTTCCTGCTCGGCCTGCTGCTGGAGCTCCTCGGCGCGCCAGGCGCTGGGCAGCGACAGCCAGAGATGCAGGCTCGTGGGTCGGGCGCTGAACTCGTGGCCGGCAAGCAGGCGACCGGCCAGGCGCTGGCGCTCGGCCAAGAGCTCGCGCTGCTCGACGGCCAGTCGGGCCAGGGTGCCGTCGGCGAGCCAGGCGTCGGCCAGCTCGAAGACCAGCGGGGTGGCCATCCAGGTGGTGGCGCGCATCCGCGGCAGGGCGTGGTGCAGCTGGCCGCGGGGCACGCTGAGGTAGCCGGCGCGCAGCCCCGGCAGGGCGACCTTGGTCAGACTGGTGACGTGGAAGCACAGGTGCGGCAGCCGGGCGGCCAGCGGCGAGAGCCCCGGCGGCTCGAGCAGCGCATGGACGTCGTCCTCGATCAGCCACACGCCATGATGGTCGAGCACCCGGGCCACGGCGTCGCGCCGGGCCTCGTCCATGGTGGCGCCGGTGGGGTTGAGCTGGGTCGGTGTCAGGCACACGGCGCGCGGCCGCAGGCGCCGGCAGGCCAGGTCGAGGGCCTCGGGAATCACCCCGCGCTCGTCGATGGCCACGCCGCGCAGCTGGAAGCCCAGGGTGCGCGACAGGGCGATCAGACCGTGATCGGTGAGCGCCTCGGTGAGCACCAGGTCGCCGTGCTGGACCACGGTGGAGATGGCCAGCATCAGGCCGTGGGCGGCGCCGTTGCACAGCACCCGGTCCTCGGGACCGCCCGGCACGCCGAGGCTGCCGGCCAGCCAGTCGCTGGCGCGCTCGCGCTGGTGCAGCAGCCCGGCGATGGGACGGTTGGCGGCGATCACCTCGGGGCGAACGTGCTGGGCCAGCGAGGCCAGGGTGTCGCGGAAGCGGCGGTGATGGGCCGCCGTGCACACCGGATGGGCGATGGACAGGTCGACCAGCGCACTCTCCCGACGCGGTTCCTGGCCGCGCAGGTAGGCCGATTCCCGGGCGTCGTCCAGGGTGTTGATCCAGGTGCCGCTGCCGATCCTCGACTGCACCAGGCCCATCTTCTCGGCCTGGGCGTAGGCGCGCGAGACGGTCTGCACGCTGACGCCGAGGGTTTCGGCCAGTCGACGGTGCGGCGGCAGCCGGGTGCCGGGGGCGAGCTCACCCTGGCGGATGGCCTCGGAGAGGGCTCGGGCGATGGCCAGGTACTTGGGGCCGGCGTCCTGCAGGAAGGGCGTCAGATCGAGTGTCATGATGCAATAAAGCCTTTGACCGTCGGCCAAGCGGGGGTGCTAGTATCGGCTGAAAGACATTGACTGACATTGTCATGCATTGTGCTGTCGTCAATCATGACAATTCAAGCGGCCCCTCGCATGGCCGTCAACCGCCTTGGCGCCCCGGCACCTCCAGGATCGAGAGGTGGCCGGTATTCGGTGACGTGATCGTTGGACGAGCGATTTCATGATTCAGGTTTCCCTGCCTTTCACTCGCGAGGAGTATGCCGGCCGGCTCTGGAAAGTCCGCGCCGAGATGGCGAGCCGGGGCATCGACGTGCTGATCATCAGCGACCCCTCGAACATGGCCTGGCTGACCGGCTATGACGGCTGGTCCTTCTATGTCCACCAGTGCGTGCTGCTCGGGCTCGAAGGCGAGCCGGTGTGGTACGGCCGGCGCATGGATGCCAACGGGGCGCTGCGCACCTGCTGGATGGACCCCGAGAACCTCACCTACTACCCGGATCACTACGTGCAGAATCCGGACATGCACCCCATGGAGTACCTGGCCCAGTCGATCATGCCCGATCGCGGCTGGCACCAGGGCGTGGTGGGCATGGAGATGGACAACTACTACTTCTCGGCCAAGGCCTACCAGTCGCTGCTGCGCGAGCTGCCCCATGCGCGCTTCCTGGACGCCAACGGTCTGGTCAACTGGTGCCGGGCGATCAAGTCGGCCCAGGAGATCGAGTACATGCGCATCGCGGCGCGCATCGTCGAGGGCATGCACTCGCGCATCCTCGAGGTGATCGAGCCGGGGCTGCCCAAGAGCAAGCTGGTCTCGGAGATCTACCGGGTCGGCATCGAAGGCTGGAAGGACGAGCACGGCAAGGTCTACGGGGGCGACTATCCGGCCATCGTGCCGATGCTGCCCACCGGCAAGGACGCCGCCGCGCCTCACCTGACCTGGGACGACACGCCGTTCCGCGAGGGCGAGGGCACCTTCTTCGAGATCGCCGGGGTGTTCAAGCGCTATCACGCGCCGATGTCGCGCACCGTGTTCCTGGGGCGGCCGCCGGCGGAGTTCGTGCGCGCCGAGTCGGCGCTGCTCGAGGGCATCGAGCACGGCCTCGAGGTGGCCAGGCCCGGCAACCGCACCGCGGACATCGCCATGGCGCTGGGCGCGGCCATGGACAAGTACGGCTTCGACCGCGGCGGTGCGCGCTGCGGCTACCCCATCGGCATCAGCTATCCGCCGGACTGGGGCGAGCGCACCATGAGCCTGCGTCCCTCCGACGAGACGATCCTCGAGCCCGGCATGACCTTCCACTTCATGCCCGGCCTGTGGGTCGACGACTGGGGCCTGGAAATCACCGAGAGCATCCTGATCACCGAGGACGGCTGCGAGACGCTGGCCGACTTCCCCCGCCAGCTGTTCGTCATGTAAGGAGTAACGCCATGAGCAAGCGACCGAGCCCCATTGCCGCCACCGTCGACTTCGAGGCCGACGGTGTCCAGCACGGCTTCCTCAAGCTGCCGATCTCCAACGACGAGTCGGCCTGGGGGGCGGTGATGATCCCGATCACCGTGGTCAAGAACGGCGAGGGCCCGACCGCGCTGCTGACCGGCGGCAACCACGGCGACGAGTACGAGGGCATCACCGCGCTGCACAAGCTCTCGAGCTCGCTGTCCGCCGAGGACGTCACGGGGCGTGTGATCATCGTGCCGATGATGAACACCCCGGCGGCCCAGGCCGGCAAGCGCACCTCGCCGATGGACGGCGGCAACCTCAACCGCAGCTTCCCCGGGGACCCCGACGGCAGCGTCACCGAGAAGATTGCCGACTACTTTACCCGCACCCTGGTGCCGATGAGCGATGCGGTGCTCGACCTGCACTCCGGCGGCCGCACCCTGGACATCGTGCCGTTCGCCGCCTCCCACGTGCTCGACGATGCCGACCAGCAGCGTCGCGCGCTGGACGGTGCCAAGGCCTTCGGCGCGCCCTACGCCATGATCATGTTCGAGCTCGACGCCGAGGCGCTGTTCGACACCGCCGTGGAGCGCCAGGGCAAGGTGTTCGTGGCCACCGAGCTCGGCGGCGGCGGCACCTCCACGCCGGAGAGCCTGGCCATCACCGAGCGTGGCATCCACAACTTCCTGGTTCACTTCGGGCTGGTCGCGGGCGAGATCGAGGCGCCCGTCGAGCCCCAGGTCTATCTCGACATGCCGGACGCCAGCTGCTACGTGCAGAGCGAGCACTCGGGGCTGCTCGAACTGACGGTGGCGCTGGGCGAGACGGTGGAGAACGGCCAGGTGATCGCCCGGGTCTACGACATGACCCGCAGCGGCGCCACGCCCATCGAGTACCGCGCCGAGCGCGACGGGCTGCTGATGGCGCGCCGTTTCCCGGCCAACGTCAACATGGGCGACACCATCGCGGTGATCGCCGAGGTGGTCGATTCCTTGTCATGAAGCTCGATCGCTACGATCTGAAGATCCTCGAGATCCTGTCCCGCGACGGGCGCATCACCAAGTCGAAGCTGGCCGAGGCGATCAACCTCTCGGTCAGCCCCTGCTGGGAGCGGGTGCGGCGGCTGGAGAAGGCCGGCATCATCGAGGGCTACGGGGCGCGCCTCAATCCGGAGGTGCTGCGGCCGCGCACGCCGGTGTGGGTGCAGATCGAGCTCAAGAGCCACAACGCCGAGAGCTTCGCCCGCTTCGAGGCACTCGTCCATGACACCCCCGAGGCCACCGAGTGCGTGGCCGTGGGCGGCGGGGTCGATTACCTGGTCAAGTTCGAGGCCGCCTCCATCGATGCCTACCAGCGCCTGATCGATGCCTGGCTGATGTCCGACGCCGGCATCGAGCGCTACTTCACCTACATCGTCACCAAGCGCGTCAAGCGGCCCGATGGCGGATTCGCCGCCGGCGACTTCGTGTCCGACTGAGGGCGGCAGATCGCGGCGTTCCTGTTGCGTTGATTCGCCCCGCCGCACGTGGCATAAGCTAGAAGAGCGGTGGGATTTCCCCACCACGCCGGGCGATCCCTCCGGCCAAGCACGATGCGTGGCGCCGGCCGCCTGCCGTGATTCGAGATCGCCTGACGCGAGGGTATGACATGTCCTACTTCACGATTGCCGGTGTCCAGATGCATGCCCTGCATCATGGCGACAACACCGAAGCCATGCGCCATCGCATCGATGTGCTGATGAGCCGCTTTCCCCAGGTGCAGATGGTGTTGTTCAGCGAGCTGATGCCGTTGGGCGCCTCGCCACACCACGCCCAGCCGATGCCCAGCCACGCCGAGGCGATGTTCTGCCACCTGGCCGAGAAGCACCGCATCTGGCTGATTCCGGGCTCGATGTTCGAGCAGGCCGGTGATGCCATCTATAACACCCTGTCGGTGATCAATCCCCGCGGCGAGGTCGTGACGCGCTATCGCAAGATGTTCCCGTTCCGCCCCTACGAGGCCGGCGTGGAGAGCGGCGAGGAGTTCGTCGTCTTCGACGTGCCGCAGGTGGGTCGCTTCGGCGTGTCGATCTGCTACGACATGTGGTTTCCCGAGACCACCCGCACCCTGGCGGCGATGGGGGCCGAGGTGATCCTGCATCCGACCATGACCGACACCATCGACCGCGACATCGAACTGTCGATCGCGCGGACCAACGCCGCGGTCAACCAGTGCTATTTCTTCGACATCAACGGGGCCGGGGCCATCGGCAACGGGCGTTCCATCGTGGTGGGGCCCTCCGGCGACGTCATCCACCAGGCCGGCACCGGCGAGGAGATCATGCCCGTCGAGGTCGATCTGAGCCGAGTGCGTCGCGAGCGCGAGACCGGCCTGCGCGGCCTCGGTCAGCCGCTCAAGAGCTTCCGCGACCGGCGCGTCGACTTCACGCTGTATCGCCACGAGGGCGGTTCCTCGCCCTTCCTGGATACCCTGGGGCCTCTGGAAAAGCCACAACGCACTAACCTTGAGGAGTACTGATCGTCTCTCAGCAACCATTCCGGAATTGAGGAGCCACCATGTTCGCCAGAATCCTTGGTGGTTTGCGTCGCCTGTTCCATCCGTCCGCGGTCGCCGGCCATGCCGACGCCGAGCGGCCCCGGGGCTCCGCCTCTGCGGCGGCACCCGAGGCCTCCGAAGCCCCTCAGGGAGCGACTACGATGAGCAGCAAAATAACAAGCATTGCCGATGTCCGTCGTCATTTCCTCAACAACAAGCGCCCGATCTATTTCATCTCGGCGACCAACTTCAATCTGCTGGGAATCGGCGATTGGGTCGGGAATTTTCGCCATATCAACTACATCGACTGCTTCGATCGGCGTCAGCGCAACGTCTTCGTGCCGCGAGAGAAGTTTCCCCGCGACTTCGAGGGTATCGAGGACATCAACAACTACCTCCTCGAGCACAAGGAGGTGATCGATTTTATCCAGTCCCGCGCCCAGGGCGATGACGCCGGTATCGCCACCTTCCTGATGTTCGACGAGCACACCGAGGAGGTCTGTGAACAGCTGGGGCTCAAGGTCGCCTTCCCGCCCGCGGCGCTGCGCTCGCGGATGGACAACAAGATCGAGACCGTGCGCATCGGCAACAAGGCCGGGGTGCCCAGCGTGCCCAATGTGCTGGCCAAGGTGGGCAGCTACCAGGAGCTGCTCGAGGTGAGCCGCGAACTCGGCACCGATCTGGTGGTGCAGACCGCCTACGGGGACTCCGGGCATACCACCTTCTTCATCGCCAGCGAGGAGGACTACTACAAGGTCGCCGAGGAGATCGAGGCCGAGCCCGAGGTCAAGATCATGAAGCGCATCAACTGCCGCGGCTCTGCCATCGAGGCCTGTGCCACCCGCAGCGGCACCGTGGTCGGCCCGCTGATGACCGAACTGGTCGGCTTCAAGTCGCTGACGCCCTACAAGGGTGGCTGGTGCGGCAACGAGATGTTTGCCGGCGCCTTCAGCCAGACGGTGCGCGACAAGGCCCGCGAGTACACCTTCAAGTTCGGCGAGGCCCTGCGCGAGGAGGGCTACCGGGGTTACTTCGAGCTCGACTTCCTGATCGACATGGATGGTGGAGAGGTCTATCTCGGCGAGCTCAATCCACGGGTCACCGGGGCCAGCTCGCTGACCAACGTGGCGGCCTTCGCCCACTCCGACATCCCGCTGTTCCTGTTTCACCTGCTGGAGTTCTCGGATCTCGACTTCGACCTCGACATCGCCGAGATCAACGAGCGCTGGTCGCATCCCGAGAGCATCGACAGCTGGAGCCAGCTGGTCATCAAGCATACCGAGGAAAGCGTCGATCTGCTGACCGCGGTGCCGGCCTCGGGGGTGTGGCGCATGGAGCAGGACGGCCGCATCGCCTACGACCACTACGACTCCCATCCCCATGCCGCCGAGAACGAGCAGGAAGCGTTCTTCCTGCGCATCAGCGGCGAGGGCGACTTCCGCTATGAGGGGGCGGATCTCGGCATCCTGATCACCCGCGGGCGGCTGATGGACGACGACTTCCAGCTCACCGAGCGCGCCCGCGCGTGGATCGAAGGCATTCGCGGCGAGTACGCCGGCCAGCCGCTTCAGGATCCCGTGGTGGAGGAGGTCGCCGTCAGCCATGCCATCGGCGGTGGCAACTTCAAGATCCTATGAGCGGCAGACATCACTCCGGCCCGCCCCCGGGCAGGTGGGGGAGCGGGCCGGAAAAGATGCTGGACTTTCGCACCGTGCGCGAGGAGCTGCCGGGGCCCAAGTGGCGGTCGCTGTTCGACTACCACTGGCCGGCCTACGAGCAGTGGTACCTCAGCGAGGGCGAGCGCGAGCGACCGGCCTATCTGGCCTGCTACAACGCCCTGCGCCGGCACATGCCCGAGCTGATGGACACCTACCGGACGCTGTGCGAGCTGGCCGGCGGCGGAGATCTCAGCGCGCGCCTGCTGAGCCTGTATCGCCCTCCGGCCTATATCACCGGCTGCTCCCAGGCGGTGCTGGCGCGGCCGTCGTCGACGGTGCTGGCGCGCAACTACGATTATCCGCCCGAGCTGTGCGAGGGCACCATCCTCTGCAGCCGCTGGAACCGGCGCCGGGTGATCGCCATGTCCGACTGCCTGTGGGGCGTGCTCGACGGCATGAACGATGCCGGGCTGGCGGTCTCGCTGGCCTTCGGTGGCCGCAAGGCGGTAGGTGACGGCTTCGGTGCGCCGATCATCCTGCGCTACCTGCTCGAGACCTGTGACGACGTGCCTCAGGCCGCCGAGGTGCTGGCTCGGGTGCCGACGCACATGGCCTACAACATCACCGTCGCCGACCGGGCCGGGCGCTACGTGACGGCGATGATCGCCCCCGACCGCCGGGCCAGCATCCGCCGCGTGCCGGTGGCCACCAACCACCAGAAGAAGATCGAGTGGTATGCCCACGCCCTGGCCTCGGAGACGCTGATCCGCGAACGCCAGCTGTCGATCCTGGTGGACGACGAGAGTACCGGCGAGGCGCGCCTCGTCTCCGCCCTCGCGTCGCCGCCGCTGTTCCGTCACGACTATGGCCGCGGCCTGGGCACGATCTATACCGCCGTCTATCGACCGACCGAGGGGAGTGCCGGCTTCCACTGGCCGGGGCTCAACCTGGAGCTGGGGTTCGACGACTTTCCCGAGGAACGCATCACCGTCCGCTACGGGGCACGGGGGCTCTATACGGGCTGAACGGGTGCAGAACAAGAACAGCCAGAGGGGATCGCCATGCACGACAGCAGCCATTCCGAAACGCCCTACACCGCGCTGGGCTTCTATCACAAGATCTCCCAGCTGCGTGCCGACACCTGGAACGCCCTCAAGCGCGATCTCGGCCAGCTCGTGCGCCTCAAGGACGAGGGCGGCCAGCGTCAGCTGATCAAGGCGATCGACGTCAAGCTCACCCGGCTGGAGATCATCGAGGACTATCACGCCTTCCCTTCCAAGGAGGACTTCCGTCACATCTGGGCGCTGTTCGAACGCCAGGAATACGGGCTGCTCGAGAAGGTGGTCAGGCGCCTGGTGCGGGCGCTGATCAGCGAGTCCTACCGGCGTCGCCACGTCGACCTCTCGGAGACCGACGCCGATGCCGAGGACCTCGAGACCCTGGACGCCCTCAATCAGCTGCGCCGTGGGCATCCGGCGTCGAACAGCTCGGCTCAGCCCTACTTCGAGCTGCTGATCGTCGACAACCTCTCGGCCCAGGAAGAGGAGGTGGTGCGCGAGGCCTTCCACAACCTGCGTCGCCCCGAGGACCGCTTCGTCTACGACGTGGTCACGGTGCGCAGCTTCGAGGATGCCCTGATCGCGGTGCTGGTCAATCCCAATATCCAGGCCTGCCTGATCCGCTACGAGTTTCCCTACAAGTCGAAGTACAACCTCAGCGCGCTGCGCAACTATCTGGAGGGGCTCTCCGAGCAGGAGCTGGAGCACCAGTCCGAGGCGGAGCGCAGCATCCTGCTCAGTTCGATGATCAGCGAGCTGCGCCCGGAGATCGACCAGTTCCTGGTCACCAGCGGCGACGTGGAGAGCACCGCCAGCGGCGACATCCGCCACTTCAGGCGCATCTTCTACCGCGAGACCGACTACATCGAACAGCATCACACCATTCTGCGCGCCATCGACGACCGTTACCGCACGCCCTTCTTCGACGCCCTGCGCGAATACAGTCGCAAGCCCACCGGGGTCTTCCACGCCATGCCGATCTCGCGGGGCAAGTCGGTGACCCGCTCGCACTGGGCGGGGCACATGATCGACTTCTACGGCATCAATATCTTCCTGGCCGAGACGTCGGCGACCTCCGGCGGGCTGGATTCGCTGCTGCAGCCCTACGGGCCGATCAAGAAGGCCCAGGAGTATGCCGCCCGGGCCTTCGGCGCCCGGCGAAGCTTCTTCGTCACCAACGGCACCTCGACAGCCAACAAGATCGTGGTCCAGGCGTTGATCAAGCCCCGCGACATCGTGCTGGTCGACCGCGACTGCCACAAGTCGCACCACTACGGCATGGTGCTGGCCGGCGCCCACGTCAGCTATCTGGATTCCTATCCCCTCGACGACTACTCGATGTACGGCGCGGTGCCGCTGCACGAGATCAAGAAGACCCTGCTCGCCTATCGGCGCGCCGGCGAACTCGAGCGGGTGAAGATGCTGCTGCTGACCAACTGCACCTTCGATGGCGTGGTCTACAACGTGCGCCGGGTGATGGAGGAGTGCCTGGCGATCAAGCCGGACCTCGTGTTCCTGTGGGACGAGGCCTGGTTCGCCTTCGCCTCCTTCAACCCCACCTATCGGCCGCGCACCGCCATGCACGCGGCACGCACGCTGCGTGACCGCTACCGCAGCGAGGCCTATCGGGAGGAGTACGCGGCCTGGAAGGCCGAGTTCGACGCCCTCGACCCCGACGACGACGCCTCCTGGCTCGAGCGTCCGCTGCTGCCGGATCCCGACCTCGTGCGCCTGCGCGCCTACGCCACCCATTCCACCCACAAGACCCTGACCTCGCTGCGTCAGGGCTCGATGATCCACGTCTTCGATCAGGATTTCCGCCAGCGGGTCGAGGCCCCGTTCCACGAGGCCTACATGACACACACCTCGACCTCGCCCAACTATCAGATCCTGGCCTCGCTGGACGTGGGGCGCATGCAGGCCGAGATGGAAGGCTTCGAGCTGGTACACGCCCAGGTCGAGGCGGCGCTGTCGCTGCGCGAGCAGCTGTATACCCATCCCTTGCTGCAGAAGTACTTCCGGGTGCTCAAGAACGCCGACATGGTGCCCGCCGAGTATCGTGAGTCCGGGGTCGAGTCCTTCTACGACCCGGTGACCGGCTGGAACCAGATGGAGGAAGCCTGGGCCCGGGACGAGTTCGTGATCGATCCCTCCCGGATCACCATCGCCATCGGCGCGACCGGCGTCGACGGCGATGCCTTCAAGAACGAATACCTGATGAACAAGTACGGCATCCAGATCAACAAGACGTCGCGCAACACCGTGCTGTTCATGACCAACATCGGCACCACCCGCGGCTCCATCGCCTATCTGCTCGACGTGCTGATCAAGCTGGCCAAGGAGTTCGAGACTCGCTGGGAGGAGAGCAGCCGCCCTGAGCGCAGGATCATCGAGCAGCGGGTCCACTCCCTGACCCGGGAGCTGCCGCCGCTGCCCGACTTCAGCCGCTTCCATGACGCCTTCCGGCGCAGTCCCGAGACTCCCGAGGGCGACATCCGCAGCGCCTACTTCCTCAGCTACGACGAGGAGAACACCGAATACCTGCGGTTCGACAACGGCGAGCTTCAGGCCCAGACGCGCCAGGGCCGGGACGTGGTCTCGGCGAGCTTCGTGATCCCCTATCCGCCGGGATTTCCGGTGCTGGTGCCGGGGCAGGTGGTCAGCGAGGAGATCCTGCACTTCCTGCAGGCCCTGGACGTCACGGAGATCCACGGCTATCGCCCGGAGCTCGGGCTGCTGGTGTTCACCGAGGCCGCCCTGGCCGAGCCGCCGGCGTGTTGAGGACCGCGCCAAAAAAAACGCAACTCTTTGGCGCCGGAACGAAAAAACGTCACGTCTCCGGCGCCTGACTTCAAAAACTCCCGCCCGCCCATCTGCCTTACCCTGACACCATCACGCGGCAACCGCCGCGGATGTCATGTCATCGCCGTCGCGCCTCTCTCGCGGCGGCGTTTCAGGGGAGGTGCTTATGACGCTGTCCAACATGCTCGACGACCCGCGCCTGTTCCGGCAGTACGCCTATGTCGACGGCAAGTGGACCCACGGCGACGAGGGCCGCGAGGACGCGGTCGTCGATCCGGCCACCGGCGAGGTGCTGGGCCATATCCCGCTGCTCGAGGCGGCGCAGATCACCGCCGCCGTGGACGCCGCCGAGGCGGCCTACGTGCACTGGCGGGCACTGCGCGCCGACGAGCGCTGCGAGCGTCTGCTGGCCTGGTACGACCTGCTGCAGGCCCATCGCGAGGACCTGGCGCTGATCATGACCCGCGAGCAGGGCAAGCCGCTGCCGGATGCCCGCGGCGAGGTCGAGTACGGCGCCAGCTTCGTGCGCTGGTTCGCCGAGGAGGGCAAGCGCACCTTCGGCGAGACCATCCCCAGCCATATTCCCAACGCCGCCCTCGGCACGCTCAAGGAGCCGGTGGGCATCGCCGCGCTGATCACGCCCTGGAACTTCCCGCTGGCGATGATCACCCGCAAGGCCGCCGCTGCCATGGCCGCCGGTTGCCCGGTGATCGTCAAGCCGGCCCACGAGACGCCGTTCTCGGCGCTGGCGCTGGCCGAACTGGCCGAGCGCGCCGGCATCCCGGCCGGCATCTTCAACGTGGTGCTGGGCGACGCCGCCGAGGTCTCGAAGCTGCTGTGCGATGAGGATCGCATCAAGGCGCTGTCGTTCACCGGCTCCACCCGGGTCGGCCGGCTGCTGATCGAGCAGTGCGCCCATACCGTGAAGCGGGTGTCGCTGGAGCTCGGCGGCAACGCGCCCTTCATCGTCGGCCCGGACATGGACCCCAAGGAAGCGGCCTATGCCGCGGTGGCGGCCAAGTTCCAGACCGCCGGTCAGGACTGCCTGGCGGCCAACCGCATCCTGGTGCACGAGTCGATCCACGACGCCTTCGTCGAGCAGTTCGCCGAGCGCATGGCGGCGTTGAGCGTGGGCAACGGCCTGGACGGCGAGGTCGACCTGGGCCCGCTGATCCATCGTCAGGCGGTGGAGAAGGCCGCCTCCATCGTCGACGACGCCGTCTCCCGCGGCGCCACCCTGGTGGCCGGCGACCAGAATCAGGCGCCGGGCGAGAACTTCTTCATGCCGACCCTGCTGACAGGGGTGACGCCGCAGATGAAGGTCTGGTGCGAGGAGAACTTCGCCCCGGTGGCGGGCATCACCGCCTACCGCGACGACGACGAGGCCATCGAGATGGCCAACGATACCGAGTACGGCCTCGCCGCCTACGTCTACACCCACGACATCCGGCGCATCTGGAAGCTGCTGCGGGCGCTGGAGTATGGCATGGTCGCGGTCAACTCGGTGAAGATGACCGGCCCGCCGGTGCCCTTCGGCGGCGTCAAGCAGTCGGGGCTGGGCCGCGAGGGCGGCGTGACCGGCATCGACGAGTACCTGGAGACGAAGTACTACTGCCTGGGGGCGCTGGGCTCCGTTTCCGGGAGCTAGCTTTATCCGGGAGCTTGCTGCGCTCGACCATACGGCGTTGGATCCTGTCTCGGGCGCGAGTCCGATCGAACATGCTCATTTACAGAACGTAAACTCCGCTGTTCTCTCCAGGATCCGCCTTGTCTGGTCGTCGCTCGCAGAGCTCTCGAGTATCGAGAAAAGACCGGCGGTGGCCGGTCCGGACATAACGAACGACGAATATCCTCCCCGCCGGAGTCGGGGAGCCTTACTGGAGACACGCATGACCACCCATCAGGATCTGATCGACCGCGACCGCAAGGTGACCTTCCACGCCTCCACCCACCTGCGCGACTTCGCCCACGGCGACGCGCCGGGCCGCGTGATCACCGGTGGCAAGGGCATCCACATCGTCGACAAGGACGGCCGCGAGTTCATCGACGGCTTCGCCGGCCTGTACTGCGTCAACATCGGCTACGGCCGCACCGAGGTGGCCGAGGCCATCTACCAGCAGGCCCTCGAGATGTCCTACTACCACACCTATGTGGGGCACTCGAACGAGCCGCAGATCGCCCTGTCCGAGAAGATCCTCGAGCTGGCCGGCCCCGGCATGTCCAAGGTCTACTACGGCATGTCCGGCAGTGACGCCAACGAGACCCAGCTCAAGATCGTGCGCTACTACAACAACGTGCTCGGCCGTCCGCAGAAGAAGAAGGTCATCTCGCGCATGCGCGGCTACCACGGCTCCGGCATCGCCACCGGCTCGCTGACCGGCCTCAAAGCCTTCCACGACCAGTTCGACCTGCCGGTGGACGGCATCCTGCACACCGAGGCGCCGTACTACTATCATCGCGCCGCCGAGCAGGAAGGCATGACCGAGCGCGAGTTCTCCAAGCATTGCGCCGCCAAACTCGAGGAAATGATCCTGGCCGAGGGCCCGGACACCGTGGCCGCCTTCATCGGCGAGCCGGTACTCGGCACCGGTGGCATCGTGCCGCCGCCGGAAGGCTACTGGGACGAGATCCAGGCCGTGCTCAGCAAGTACGACGTGCTGCTGATCGCCGACGAGGTGGTGTGCGGCTTCGGGCGCATCGGCGCCGACTTCGGCAGCCACCACTACGGCATCAAGCCGGACCTGATGACCACCGCCAAGGGCCTGACCAGCGCCTACCAGCCGCTCTCCGCCGTGATCGTCGGCGACCGCGTGTGGCAGGTGCTCGAGCAGGGCACCGGCGAATATGGCCCGATCGGCCACGGCTGGACCTACTCCGGCCACGCCCTGGGCTGTGCCGCCGGCCTGGCCAACCTGGCGATCATCGAGCGCGAAGGCCTGACCGCCAACGCCGCCGAGACCGGCGCCTACCTGCAGGAGCGCATGGCCGCCACCTTCGGCGATCACCCGATCGTCGGCCAGGCGCGCGGCGTCGGCATGCTGGCCTCGCTGGAGTTCTCCGCCGACCCGGAGAAGCGCGCCCACTTCGATCCGTCGCTCAAGGTCGCGCCGCGCATCGCCGCCGCCGCCATGGAGGAGAACCTGATCGCCCGCGCCATGCCGCAGGGCGACATCCTCGGCTTCGCCCCGCCGCTGGTCGCCACCCGCGACGAGGTCGACGAGATCATCGCCCGCACCGAGCGCGCGGTGAACAGGGTCACCGACGAGCTGACCCGCGAAGGCGTGCTGCAGACCGCCTGATCGCGCTCGCCCTCCATGAACGCCGCGGCCTCGCCCGCGGCGTTTCTGGTTCCGGGCGCCGCACTCGCACTCGCACTCGCCCTTCGTCTCCTTGTGCCCGGCCCGATGCTGGCCCAGTCTTGAGAAGGTTTATCGTGTGGAGGAAGACGCCCATGGCGACGCTACTGGCCTTCGATGTCTATGGCACCCTGATCGACACCCACGGGGTGGTCACCGAACTGGAGGAACGTCTCGACGAGCCGTCGCGGGCGGCCGAGTTCTCGCGCCGCTGGCGCGACAAGCAGCTCGAGTACAGCTTCCGCCGCGGGCTGATGGGCGCCTACGTGGATTTCGCCCGCTGCACCCGCGAGGCGCTGGAGTACACCGACCGCGCGCTCCAGACCCGGCTCTCCGAGGCCGACAAGGATCACCTGATGGGCAGCTATGGCCGGCTGCCGGCCTTTCCCGAGGCCGGGGCGGCGCTGACGCGACTGGCCGAGGCCGGCGCCAGCTGCGTGGCCTTCTCCAACGGCAGTCAGGAGGCAGTGACCCGACTGCTTTCCGGCGCCGGATTGCGCGACCGCTTCGAGGAGATCGTCAGCGTCGACGAGGTGAAACGCTTCAAGCCCGATCCGGCGGTCTACTTCCACCTGCGCCAGCGCCTGGAGGCCGATGCGGCCGACACCTGGCTGGTCTCCAGCAACCCCTTCGACGTGATCGGCGCGCGCCACTCAGGCCTCCATGCGGCCTGGGTGCGGCGCAATCCGGAGGCGCCGTTCGACCCCTGGGGCATCGAGCCCGACGTCACCGTGGCCGACCTGGAGGCGCTGGCCGACTATCTGGTGCCTGCGTCGTGACGTCGGCGCTCAGCCGCGAGGCGAGGGCTCGTCCTCGTCGTCGGGCCGGTAGCGTTCGCCGACCCGGTGCAGCAGCGAGAACTGGCGCTCGCAGGCTCGGCAGGCGCCGCACATCGTCAGATGCAGGCGCAGCGACAGCCGCTCGCCCAGGGTGAGCGGCCGGTCCTGCTTGAGCGACATCAGGCGCGTGGCCTGTTTGCACTTCATCATGGGGTATCCTCCTCAAGCCAGCCGCGCTCGATGCAGGCCCGCAGGCGCAGGCGGGCGCGGTGCAGCATCACCCAGCAGTTGTTTTCCTTGATGCCCACCGTCTGGCAGATGTCGTCGGTGGACAGCCCCATCAGCTCGCGCAGCGAGAACACCCGGGCCAGGTTGTCGGGCAGGCCGATCATGCAGGCGTCGAAGACCCGCCAGAAATGCTCGCTCTCGAAGGCCGCCTCCGGCTCGCCCCAGCCGCGCGGCCGGGCCTCGGGGTTCCAGTGCCCGTCGCGGTGGAACTGGCGGTCGATGGCGTCGTCGGTGTCGTCGTCCTCCAGTGGCGTCCAGCGCCCCTGGCGCTTCTGGACGCGCATGGCATCGAGGATCTTGTGCTTGAGGATGCCGAACACCCAGGTCTCGTAGCCGGATCGCTCGCCGAAGCTGTCGTCCTTCTCCAGCGCCGCGGCCAGCGCCTCCTGGACGGCGTCCTCGGCCTGGGTGCGGTCGCGCAGGTGCATCAGCGCGAAGGACACCAGTCGCGGACGCACCGCGGCCAGGCGGCGCCGGCGATCCGCGTCGGGGCGTGGGCTATCGGAAGGCTCGATCACGTCGTCTCCTCGTCGTCCGTGGCGTTCGCTCGCCATGTCTCCAGCCTAGTGCCCCGGGCCGTGAGCTCGATCACGCGTCCGCCGGCCGCCTCGGCGTCTTCCCGGTCGTGGGTCACCATCAGGGTCGGCAGGCCCCGCGCGCGAACGCGGCCGAACACCAGCCGGCGCATCTCGTCGCGGAGCGCCGCGTCGAGCCGCGAGAACGGCTCGTCGAGCAGCATCGCCCGGGGCTCGGCCAGCAGCACCCGCATCAGCGCCACCCGGGCGCGCTGGCCGCCGGAGAGTGTCTCCGGGGCGCGCTCGGCGAAGCCGGACAGTCCGATATCGGTCAGCGCCTCGTCCACCCGCCGGCGGCGTTCGGCCCGCTTGCCGCCGGCAGGCAGGCCGAAGGCCAGGTTGCCGCCCACGCTCAGGTGGGGGAACAGCAGCGGGTCCTGGAACAGCAGCCCCAGCCGGCGCCGCTCCGGCGGCGCGTCCGTCAGGTCGTCGTTGCCCAGCCGGACCCGCCCGGTGGCCGCGAAGGCCGGGGCCAGGAAGCCGGCGACCTGGGCCAGCAGGGTCGACTTGCCGACGCCCGAGGGGCCCATCAGGGTCAGCACCTCGCCGGGGGCGATGCGGGCGTCCACGGCCACCAGCGGGCGGCCGTGGCGGGTGATGACGACGTCGTCGAGGATCAGCGGGCTCGGCGCGGGCATGGCATCGCTCATGTCGAAGCAGTGGTGGGTGAGTGGGGCGTGACCCGGTGGCGAAACAGCCACCGCGGCAGGCCGGCGGCCAGGACGAAGCCCAGTGCCGGCAGCGCCAGCTGGCCCAGTGCGAAGACCGCGGTCAGGCGGCGGTCGCCGCCGCTGGCCAGGCTCACCGCCTCGGTGGTCAGGGTCGCCAGCCGGCCGCCGCCGAGCAGCAGGGTCGGCAGGTACTGCCCGACGCTGACGGCGAAGCCCACCGCGGCGGCCACGGCGATCGGCGCGGCCAGCAGCGGCAGCCGCACGCGCCAGAACACGCGTGCCCTCGAGGCGCCGAGCGCGGCGGCGACCTGGCCCCAGCGGGGATCCAGCCGGCGATAGCTCTCGGCAAGCGTGAGGAAGACGTAGGGCAGCACGAACAGCGCGTGACCCAGCGCCGCCGCCAGCCAGCCGGCGGCCAGGCCCAGCTGGGCCTGCCACTGCACCAGGCCGTAGAGGAAGGCCACCGGCGGCACCAGCAGCGGCAGGTAGAGGATCAGCTTCGTCCCCGGCGCCAGCGGTCGGCGACGCAGGGTCTCGGCCTCCAGGCAGCCGAGCACTAGCGTCAGCGCCAGCAGGGTCGAGGCGAGCCCCAGGCTCGCGGTGTGGGCGAGCGGTGCGCTGCCGGACGCGAGTCCCTGGTGCCAGGCGTCGAGCGTCATCGGCGAGGGCCAGGCGGCGGGGAAGGGCCACCAGGCGGCCAGCGACCACAGCGCCAGGCCCATGAGGCTCGCGCCCAGCAGCAGGATCGAGAGCGCGGTGGCCCCGGCGGCCAGCGCGCGCCCGAGCCGCTCGCCGCGGGCGCGTGTGCCGCCGATCAGCCAGCCGGCGGCGAGCCTCGCCACCAGCCGCTCGGCCAGCCACCAGGCCAGCAGCGACAGGGCGGTGACACCGAGCTGCAGCAGGGCCGCGGCCGAGGCCTGGAAGCGCAGCGCCAGGTCGGGATCGTTCAGCCAGCGCACCACCGCCACGGCCAGCGTCGGCGGCGTCGAGGGGCCGAGGATGATCGCCACGTCCACGGTCGAGCCGGCGAAGGCGATCACCGCATAGAGCGGCAGGCGGATCAGCGGATAGAGCCCCGGCAGCACCGCGCGCAGGAAGGCGTTGAGGCGCCGGTAGCCCAGCGATCGCGCGACGTGCAAGCGCTCCTCGGCGCGGCACAGGGGCAGGGCGGCGAGGCTCATCAGCAGCAGGAAGGGCACCTCCTTGAGCACCAGCCCGGCGATCAGCGCTAGCCCTGCCGGGTCGCCGGGAAACAGGTAGTCCGGCGGCTGCTGCCAGCCGCTCGCCCAGGGCGAGACCAGCCGGCTGGCGAGCCCCGAGGGGGCGAGCAGGAAGGCCAGGCCGATGGCCGCGGCGGCGTGGGGCACCGCCAGAAGCGGCGCCAGCAGTCGCTGCACCCAGCGGAAGGGGCGGGTGCCGAGGAAGGCGCCGAGAAACAGCGTCACGATGGCGAGCGCGATCAGGCTGCTGGCGAGCCCGGTGACCAGGCTCAGGCGCAGCATGTCGGCCAGGCCCGGGGTCTGCAGGAGGGCGCGCCAGGGTGAGAGCGTCAGGGTCTCGCCGCCCAGCGCCGGCAGCCAGCCGAAGGCCGGCGCCACCACACCGACGAGCCCCGCCGCCACCGGCAGGCTCAGCAGCGCCAGGGTCAGGCCCGGGAAGGGGCGGATCGCCCTCTCGAACGGTGTCATCGCCCCCGGCCCCAGCGCGAGATCCGGGCGGCGTCTGCCGGCTCAGCCATCGCCATAGCGCGCCTGCCAGCCGGCCTCCAGGGCCTCTGTCCAGCTGGGGTGCGGTTCGGGCAGCAGGCGGCCCAGCGCCTCGGGCGGCAGCCGGGCGGGAGAGGCGTCGTCGACGTCGAAGGCCGCGCGCTGCTCGGGCGTGAGGGCGTCCATGTCGAGCACCGTGGGATCGCCCCAGACCGCGATGTCCTGCTTGCGGGCCTGGGCCTCGGGCGAGAGCAGGAAGTTGGCCAGCACCATGGCCCCGGCCTTGTGGGCGGCGTTGAAGGGGATCGCCACGAAGTGCACGTTGCCGAGGGTGCCGCCGTCGAGCACGTAGCTGCGGGTGCTCGGCGGCAGCCGATGGGCGGCCATCGCGGCGGCCGGCTCGGACGGGTTGAAGGTGAAGGCCAGCGACAGTTCGCCGTCGCCCATCAGCCGCTTGAGTTCGGGGCCGCCGCTGGGAAAGTCGCGGCCCTCGCGCCACAGGTGCGGGTGCAGGGCGTCGAGAAAGTCCCACAGCGGGGCGGTCACCGTGGCCACGTCGTGGGCCGAGGTCGGCTCGGCCAGCACGCTCGGGTCCTCGGTCAGCGCGATCAGCGCCTGCTTGAGGAAGGTGGTGCCGAGGAAGTCCGGCACCAGCGGGTAGGTGAAGCGCCCGGGATGGGCGCGGGCCCAGTCGAGCAGCGCGGCCATGCTGCCGGGCGGCGCCTGGACGCGCTCGGCATCGACGTAGAAGGTCAGCTGGGCCTTGCCCCAGGGCGACTCATACCCCTCGGTGGGCAGGGTGAAGTCGGTGACGACCTCGGGGTTGGCCGCCGGGGCGGTCAGCGCGAAGTTCGGCAGGCGCGAGGCGAAGGGCCCGAACAGCAGCTCGTGGCGCTTCATGGCGGCGAAGTTCTCGCCGTTGATCCACACCAGGTCGATGGCGCCGTCGTCGACGTTGCCGGCCGACTTCTCGGCGATCACCCGCGACACCGCGGCGGCGGCGTCATCGAGCTTGACGTGCACCACCTCCATGTCGAAGCGCTCGTCCATCCGCTCGGCGACCCAGTCGATGTAGCGATTGATGGTGGCGTCGCCGCCCCAGGCGTTCCAGTACACGGTCTGGCCATGGGCCTCGGCCTCGACGTCGGCCCAGGCTTCGGTCGCCGGCGCGTCCTGGGCGCTGACCTGGGGTGCGGTCAGCTCGGCGGCGAGCGACAGGGCCGCGCCCAGCAGCAGCGGCAGGAAAGGGAGCGAGCGTGTCGGCGAGCGTCGTGCGGGCATCGGGGCGTCCTTGGCGATGGAAAGAAACGATGAGAGTGGCGTGAAGCGGCTTCGGTTGTGTCGTGGCCGCGCCGTGTTCCTTACGGCGTCTCCAGCATAGCGCGGCGAGGGCGTTGCCCTCTCGGGGCGATGGTAAACGCTGGGTCCTCGTCGGATGCGACGACTACACTGATCGGCAGGCCCTAATGATATGGGCAGCCCTCATTTCGAGATCGAGGCGAGGTGGCCATGATGTCCCGATCGTCCCTGCTGCATCGCGTGCTGCTCTGGTTCAGCCTGGCCTGCCTGCTGCTGGGCGGGCTCGCCGCCTGGCACGCCGCGGCGCAGCCGCAGCGGGGCACGGCGCTGGTGATGACGCTCGACGGCGCCATCGGCCCCGCCACCGGTGACTACTTCGTGCGCGGCCTGGATATCGCCGCCGAGCGCGAGGCGCGGCTGGTGGTGGTGCGGCTGGACACGCCCGGGGGCCTCGACGCCTCCATGCGCGACATGATCTCGGCGATGCTGTCCTCGGAGATTCCGGTCGCGTTCTACGTCTCGCCCGGCGGCGCCCGGGCGGCCAGTGCCGGCACCTACCTGCTCTACGCCAGTCATGTGGCGGCCATGGCGCCGGCCACCCATCTCGGCTCGGCCACGCCGGTGCAGATCGGCGGCGGGGGCGGGCTGCCCGGCATCGGCGAGCCGGAAGCGCCGGACGACGCCGATGCGCAGGATGCGGAGTCCACGTCCGGCGGCAAGGCGAAGTCGGCCGCCGCGACGGCGTCGTCGTCCCAAGGCGACGACGCCGTCGAGGCCTCGGCCGGGGCGGGCGACGACACGGCGGCGGACGACGACACGGCGGCGGACGACGACACGGCGGCGGGCGATGAGGAGGCCGTGCCCAAGCGCCGCGGCGAGACCGCCATGGAGCGCAAGGTGCTGGAGGATGCGGTGGCCTATATCCGCTCGCTGGCCGAGCGCCACGGCCGCAACGCCGACTGGGCCGAGGACGCGGTGCGCGAGGCGGTCAATCTCACCGCCCGGGAGGCGCTGGAGCGGAACGTCATTGACGTGCTGGCCACGGACCTCGACGACCTCCTGGCCCAGATCGACGGCCGCGAGGTGGTGATGGAGGACGGCAGCATCACGCTTCGGACCGCCGACCTCGCCGTGGAGCGTTTCGATCCCGACTGGCGCACCCGGCTGCTGGAGGTGATCACCAACCCCAATGTGGCCTACTTCCTGATGATCATCGGCTTCTACGGCCTGATCTTCGAGCTCTCCAATCCCGGCAGCCTGGTGCCGGGGACCATCGGCATCATCTGCCTGCTGCTGGCGCTGTTCGCCTTCCAGGTGCTACCCGTTAACTATGCCGGCCTGGCGCTGATCCTGGTGGGGCTGGGGCTGATCGTCGGCGAGGCGCTGATGCCCAGCTTCGGCATCCTGGGCATCGGTGGCATCGTGGCCTTCGTGATCGGATCGGTGATGCTGATGGATGCGGACACCCTGAATATCTCGCTGCCCTTGATCGGCGGCATCGCCCTGGTGGCGGCGGGCCTGATGCTGTGGGTGCTGACCCGCTTCCTGGGCCTGCGCCGGCGCCCCCCGCGCACCGGGCAGGAGGAGCTGGTGGGCCTCGAGGCCGAGGCGCTGGAAGACTTCCAGGGCGAGGGTCACGTGCGCCTGCACGGCGAACGCTGGAACGCCCGCAGCGAGCAGGCGCTGCGCCGCGGACAGACGGTGCGGGTGATCGCCATCGACGGCCTCACCGTCGAGGTGGTGCCCCGCGAGGCATCGTCCTGACGGCCACATATCGACCGCCCCCTCTCTCGATCACTACCCAAGGAGAACCGACATGCTGATTTCCTATCTCGTGCCGCTGGTCCTGCTGCTGATGCTGATCGCGGCCTCGATCCGCATCCTGCCGGAGTACAAGCGTGGCGTGGTGTTCTTCCTGGGGCGCTTCCAGGCGGTGAAGGGCCCGGGCCTGTTCATCATCATCCCGGGCATCCAGAAGATGGAAGTGGTCGACCTGCGGGTGATCACCATGGACGTGCCCGAGCAGGACGTGATCTCACAGGACAACGTCACGGTGAAGGTCAACGCGGTGCTCTACTTCCGGGTGGTCGACCCGGAGAAGGCGATCATCCAGGTCGAGCACTTCGTCAGCGCCACCAGCCAGCTGGCCCAGACCACGCTGCGTTCGGTGCTCGGCAAGCACGACCTGGACGAGATGCTCTCCGAGCGCGACCGGCTCAACGACGACATCCAGGAGATCATCGACGCCTCGGCGGAGAGCTGGGGCATCAAGGTGGCCAACGTGGAGATCAAGCACGTCGACCTGGACGACAGCATGATCCGTGCCATCGCCCGCCAGGCCGAGGCGGAGCGTGAGCGGCGCGCCAAGGTGATCCACGCCGAGGGCGAGCTGCAGGCCTCGCAGAAGCTGCTCGAGGCCGCCAACGTCATGTCCGGCAACCCGACGTCGCTGCAGCTTCGCTACCTGCAGACCATGAGCGACATGAGCAACAAGAACGCCTCCACCATCGTGGTGCCGCTGCCCATCGACCTGGTGGAGGCCTTCAAGTCGATGACCGGCGCCGGCGGCAACGACAACGACAAGGGAAATCCGTGATGGCAGGTGGCATGAACCGCCATCCTGTCCCCGGTGCCCCTCGTCGATCCTCGGGTCTCGCCGGATGCAGCGATCCGGCGTGTCTGGTAGACTCCCGCGCTCCTGACGGGGTAGCCGGATCTGCCCGTTGTCTCGTCGATCCAACGCAAGGGAACCGACATACCGTGATGCCCTCTCGTTCCGGGCTGGCCACGCCGCCCTAGCATTTCCCTCCCGAATTCGGGCCGCGATGACGTCGTCACGATGTCATCACGGCCGGGCATCGTCTCGATGTCCTGGGCGCCCCGCGCCCGCCTTGCACCGTCAGCCTCTTTCCCGCAGCGCCACGATGCGTTCCATGTGCCTCGGCGCATGACCGGCGCCACGGCATCGGTCTCCTCGCGAGGCCGGGAAGGGCTGCGCACGACACGACCCTGACGCCTTCATGGCATCCACCTCCACCCTCGACTGGACCGCAGCATGACTCGATCCCTCAAGCAAGACTGGTTCTCCAACATCAAGGGCGATCTCCTGTCGGGCATCGTCGTCGCCCTGGCGCTGATTCCCGAGGCCATCGCCTTCTCGATCATCGCCGGCGTCGATCCCAAGATCGGCCTCTACGCTTCCTTCTCCATGGCGGTGATCATCGCCTTCGCCGGCGGCCGGCCGGGCATGATCTCGGCGGCCACCGGCGCCATGGCGCTGCTGATGGTCACGCTGGTCAAGGAGCACGGGCTCGAGTACCTGCTGGCCGCGACCCTGCTCACCGGCGCGCTGCAGATCGTCGCCGGCTACCTGCGCCTGGCCGACCTGATGCGCTTCGTCTCGCGCTCGGTGGTGACGGGCTTCGTCAACGCCCTGGCGATCCTGATCTTCATGGCGCAGCTGCCGGAGCTGACCAACGTCACCTGGCACGTTTATGCCATGACCGCGGCGGGCCTGGGCATCATCTATCTCTTCCCCTACCTGCCGGTGATCGGCAAGACGCTGCCGTCGCCGCTGGTGTGCATCCTGGTACTGACCGGCGTGGCCATGGTCATGGGCCTCGACATCCGCACCGTGGGCGACATGGGCGAGCTGCCCGACACCCTGCCGGTGTTCCTGTGGCCGGACGTGCCGCTCAACCTCGAGACCCTGTCGATCATCTTCCCCTACGCCATCATGCTCACCGTGGTGGGCCTGCTGGAGTCGATGATGACCGCCACCATTGTCGATGACCTGACCGACACCGAGAGCGACAAGAACCGCGAGTGCAAGGGCCAGGGCATCGCCAACATCGGTACCGGTCTGCTCGGCGGCATGGCGGGCTGCGCGATGATCGGGCAGTCGGTGATCAACATCAAATCCGGCGGCCGCGGTCGTCTTTCCACCCTGTTCGCCGGCGTGATGCTGCTGATCATGGTGGTGTTCCTCGCCGACTGGGTGTCGCAGATTCCCATGGCGGCGCTGGTGGCGGTGATGATCATGGTCTCCATCGGCACCTTCAGCTGGACCTCGATCCGCGACCTCAAGCAGCACCCGATGTCCTCCAACCTGGTGATGCTGGCCACCGTGGCGGTCACCGTGGGCACCCACAACCTGGCCATGGGCGTGTTCGTCGGCGTGCTGCTGGCGGCGCTGTTCTTCGCCAACAAGGTCGGCAACATCCTCTACATCGGCGTCGAGGAGGCCGAGGCGGGGCGTCACCGGGTCTATCGGGTGGTGGGCCAGGTGTTCTTCGCCTCCTCCGAGCGCTTCGGCCGCGCCTTCGACTTCAAGGAGAGCGTCGAGAAGGTCACCATCGACCTGTCCCGGGCACACTTCTGGGACATCACCGCCGTGCAGGCGCTGGATCGGGTGGTGATCAAGTTCCGCCGCGAGGGCACCGAGGTCGAGCTGGTCGGCCTCAACGAGGCCAGCGCCACCATCGTCGATCGCTACGCCATCCACGACGACCCGGAAGCCGTCGAGAAGCTGATGGGCGGCCACTGAGTCGCGTCAGGCATTCGGCCGCACGGGCCGGCGCGACCGCCGGCCCGCCCCACCATGACAAGGAATGACGACATGTCACAGAAGGTCTACTGCATCGCCCAGTTCCAGCCCAAGCCCGGCCGCGAGGCGGCGGTGTTCGCCGCGCTGCAGGCGCTGGAGCCCAACGCCCATCGCGAGGACGGCTGCCTCCAGTACACGGTGACGCGTCACGTCGATCACCCCAACGCCCCGGGCACCAGCTACCCGATCGTGTTCCACGAGATCTGGGCCAGCCGCGAGGCCTTCGAGGCGCACTGCAACCGCCGCGAGATCCAGCACTTCTTCGCCACCCAGGTCGAGGCCGAGGATGGCGACGTGGCGGACGCCAACGTCTGCGTCTACACCGACGAGCCTCAGGACTTCGACGCGCCGAAGCGCTGAGCCCGCTTGCCGGGCGTCAGGCAGCGCCCGGCCCTATGCAGGTCGCCGCCGATGGGGTAGAACTCAGGGCAGCGACAACGACACACGCCGGCTTCAGGACAGACAGATGACAGAACAGGTGATGGCCGCCATCGACGGCTCGCAGTTTTCCGAGGGCGTCTGCGACTACGCCGCCTGGGCCAGTCTGGCGCTCGAGGCGCCGCTGACCTTCCTGCACGTGGTCGACAACCACCCCCAGACCGCCGAGGCGGATCTCTCCGGCAACATCGGGCTGGGCTCCCGCGAGCACCTGCTCGAGGAGCTCTCGCAGCTTGACGAGCAGCGCGCCAAGGTGGCCCAGGAGCAGGGCCGGCTGATGCTCAAGGCGGCCCAGGAGCGGGCCGTCGAGGACGGCGTCGAGGCGCCCGGCAGCCGCCAGCGCAACGGCACCTTGGTCGAGACCCTCGCCGAGCTGGAAGACGAGATCCGCCTGCTGGTGGTGGGCAAGCGCGGCAGCAGCGCCCACCAGGACAGCGAGCACCTGGGCTCCAACCTCGAGCGAGTGGTGCGCGGCCAGCATCGCCCGATCCTGGTGGTGCCCCCGGCCTTCAAGCGCCCCGAGAAGGTGATGATCGCCTTCGACGGCAGTAACACCACCCGCAAGGGCGTCGAGCTGCTGGCCAGGAGCCCGCTGTTCGCCGGCATCGCCTGCCACGTGGTGATCGTCGGCGCCGAGACCGGCGACAACCGCTCCCAGCTCGACTGGGCGCTCGCCACCCTGCGCGAGGCCGGCCACGAGGCCGAGGGCGCGATCCGCGCCGGCGAGGTCGAGGAGACCCTGCGCGCCTACAAGGAAGAGCACGACATCGACCTGGTGGTGATGGGGGCCTACGGCCATTCCCGCATCCGCCACCTGCTGGTGGGCAGCACCACCACCGCCATGCTGCGCCACGCCAGCGTGCCGGTGCTGCTGCTGCGCTGAGCCGCGTCATCGCGCTTCAGGGCCCCGCCATGGCGGGGCCTTTTCGTGTCATCGCGACAAGGAGTCACGCATGAGCTATCGCACCCTCTTGAGGGACCATCGGGGGCTGCTCGGCATCGCCTTCCTGGCGATGTTCTCGTCGAGCCTGGGGCAGAGCTTCTTCGTCGGCCTGTTCCAGGCGCCCATCGCCGAACGGCTGGGCTTCTCCGCCGGGGAATTCGGCACCGCCTATTCGCTGGTCACCCTGGCCGCCGGCTTCGCCATGCTGCGCCTGGGGCCGAGCATCGACTGGGTGGCGCCGCGCCGCTTCGCGCTGGCCATCCTGGCGGCGCTGGGCGTCGGCATCCTGCTGCTGACCGCCTCGCCCTGGTGGCCGCTGGGGCTGCTTGGCCTGGGGCTGGTGCGCCTGTGCGGCCAGGGCATGATGAGCCATCTCGGCAACACCCTGGCCGGGCGCGAGTTCGAGGGGCTGCGTGGCCGGGCCCTGGGGCTCGCCGGCATGGGGCTGATGCTCGGCGAGACCCTGCTGCCGCCGCTGGTGGCGGGGCTGCTGGTGTGGCTCGGCTGGCACGAGCTGTGGTGGGCGCTGGCCGCGGTGCTGGCGGCGCTGTGGATACTCGTGCTGGTGCGGGCTCCCTGGCCCGAGGCGCCCGGCGCACGCCCCGACAGGGCCGCGGCGGCGCAGGGGCCGAGGCCGTTTCGCGATGCACGCTTCTGGCGCCTGCTGCCGCTGCTGATGACCCTGCCGGTGGCCATGACCGGGCTGTTCATCTATCAGGCGCAGCTGACCTCGTCGATGGGCAGCTCGCTGGCGATCTATTCCCTGGCGCTGACCGGCATGGGGCTCGCCAAGCTGCCCGGCGCGCTGCTCGGCGGGCACTGGGTGGATCGGCTGGGCGCGGTGCGACTGGCCAGGCTCTACCTGCTGCCCTTCGCGCTGGGCCTGGCGCTGGCGCTCACCCTGGGCGGCCACCTCGCGATCTGGGCGCTGATGGTCGGCGGCGGGCTCGCCATGGGGGCTCAGGAATCCATCGCCACCAGCCTGCTGGTGCGGCTGTGGGGCGCCGAACATCTGGGGCGGGTACGGGCCACGCTGAGCGCGGCCATGGTCTTCTCCACCGGCATCGCCCCGGCGGTGCTCGGCGTGGCGCTGGATCTGGGGGCGTCCTTCCCGCTGGTGCTGGCCGGCATGCTGGCGCTGCTGGTCGGCGGCTGGTGCCTGGCCCAGGGCGTGCTGCGTCAGGCCGCCGATACCTGACAGCCCAGCAGACGGCTTAACAGGCGATCCAGCGACAGTGCGCCGGGGCCGCGCAGCAGCAGGGTCAGCAGCCCCGTGGCCCAGAGGCCGTGGGTGACCCAGGCATCGGGATAGACGAAGGTCTGGATCACCAGGGTCATGAGCAGCAGGCCCAGGGCGGCCAGGCGGGTCGCCAGGCCCGCCCACAGCAGCAGCGACAGCCCGAACTCGGCCAGCGTCGCCAGCCAGGCGGCGAGCACCGGCGAGATCAGCGGCAGGGCGTACTCGTGCTCGAACAGGAAGAAGGTGCTCTGGCTGATGGTGAAGCCGTCGACCTTGGTCAGCGCCGAGCGGAAGAAGACGCTGCCGAGCACGATGCGCGCCAGCAGGGCCACGAGATCGACGGGCAGTCGATCGAGGGCCGGCTCCAGGCGTCGATAGTAGAGTCTGAGCGGTGATATCAGCACGTTCATGGGCCGGCCTCCTCGTGCGGCTCGTCATCATCGGGCGCCTCATGGCGCTCGCACAGCGCGCCGAGGCCGAGCAGGGTGCCCAGCGCCTCGCCGGCCGCCGTCTCGCCGCGGGCCTCGGCGACCGCCGCCAGCGCGTCGCCCAGGACCGTGTCCCGATGCTCCCGAAGCCTGCGATACAGCGTGGCGGTGACGGCGTCGACGGGCGTCAGCAGCACGCGCTCGCCGCGGCGCACCGCCAGCCAGTCCTCCTCCCCGGCGACGACGGGGTCGTCCGTCGCCTCGTCCTGCTCCAGCCGCTGCCACAGCGCACCCACCGCGAAGCGACAGCGCACTCGCCGCGTGGCCGGCCGCGGCGTCACGCACAGGCGTGCCGGGTCGGGATGCTCGGCCAGCCGGGTGGCGTCCAGGGCTGGCGCCTCGGCGGCATGGCCGACGTCGAGCCGGGCGCGCTCCAGCCGGCAGACGTCGCTCGCGTAGCGATGGCCGGCCAGCGGCGGCAGGTCGTCCAGGAAGTCGGCGAAGCCGGCGCCGTAGCGTGCCAGCCGTGGCTCCCGGGGCAGGTGATCGCGGGCGTAGTCGCCGGCCGCGGCGGCGAAGTAGCGCGGGCCGAGCAGCGTCCGGGTATGGGGATAGGCGGTGGCCAGCGCCTCGATCAGGCTCTGGAGGACGTTGTTGCGATAGACGTCGAGTCCGGCGGGCCGGCCCAGCTGGTCGGCCCTGTCGTTGGCAGGAGCGGCGTCGGGGGCACGCAGGGCGGCGGCGAAGCGTCGCTGCCACTCGGCCAGGGCGCTCATGCCGGCATCCTCCTCGTCGGCGCCGTTGCTGTCAGCGCCTCGGCGCGCTGGGCGCGGGCCCGCTCGGCCTCCTCGAGCCAGCGCTCCAGCGTCGGCACCTTGGCGTCCCACTCGATCAACGTCGGCGCCTCGGCAGCGGCGGGGGCCCAGCGGTGGTACAGCGACCAGACGGACTCGGTGACCGGGCCGCCGTGATCGTCGATGCGCAGCGGCGGGTCGACGGCGGTATCCAGGCTGTGACCGGCCAGGTGCATCTCGCCCACGGCCTGCCAGGGCAGGGCGGCCAGGTAGGCGTCGAGGTCGCGGTGCAGGTTGAACGCGCTGATATAGGCGTTGTTGAGATCCAGCAGCAGCCCGCAGCCGGTGCGGGCCACCAGCTCGGTCAGGAAGTCGGCCTCGTCGAGCGTGTTGATCGGGATCGTCACGTAGAGGCTGGGATTCTCGATCAGCAGCCGGCGCCCCAGCGCCTGCTGGACGATGTCGATATTGCGGGCGAGCAGCGTCAGGCTCTCCTCGGTGAGCGGCACCGGCAGCAGGTCGTTGTAGCAGTCGCCGTCGAGCCGGCTCCAGGCCAGGTGCTCCGAGACCAGCGCCGGCTGGAGCCTGTGCACCAGCCCGGCGAGCCTTTTCAGATGGGCCGCATCGGGGCGCTCGGCGCCGCCCAGCGACAGCCCCACCCCGTGCACCGAGAGCGGATAGCGCTCGGCCAGCGCATGAAGCCGCTCGCGCTCGGGGCCGCCGGCGCTCATGTGGTTCTCGGCGTGCAGTTCCAGGAAGTCCGCCGGCCGGGGCGCGGCGAGCAGTGCCTCGACATGCTGAGGCTTGAGGCCGATGCCCACGGCACCGGGGGAAAGCGAGCGGGACAGGGGCAGCGACATGGCGATCTCCTCTGGGGCCGACCCGCCACGCGGCGGGCCGGGAGGGCTTCCGGTCGGGCCTGAACTCAGGGACGCTCGATCTCGCTCAGGCTGCCGTTGCCGTGGGGCGTTTCGATGCTGGTGCAGGTGCCTTCCGGCACCAGCGTCCAGGCGTTGCCCTGGTAGTCCACGGTGGAGGTGCCGGCGCAGGTGGTGCCCGGGCCCGCCTTGCAGTCGTTCTGGCCGGCCAGGGCCACGCCGTAGCACTTCTCCATGGCTTCGTCGTCCTGGGCCTGGGCGGCGCTCATGGCGCCCGCCTGGGCGATGGCGGTGGTGAACACGGCAGCCAGCATGGTGGAACGCTTCATGGGATCTCTCCTTCTGGGTCGTCGGGTGCGCCTCGTGGCGATTCGCCTGATACGCCCTGCTCTGTCGTGGCAATGGGGAAAGACTTACAGCGCGACAATCGCACGACGATGGTCATGCCGCCGAAGGCAGAGGAAGCATGAATGCCTCATCATTCATCTGGATGATATTTCTGCTTTAGTTTATAAAGTTGGTTGATATCGCTGCATATGAGGAAAACTTTGGTAGGCGTGACGGGTCGCTCGGCCTTGCACTGCGGTAAGATCATGGGCCTCTTTATTCCTCGATTTCAGGAGCGATGCCATGACCCTCCAGCGCCATGACACCAAGGCCCGCATGAGCCGAGCCGTGATCCACAACGGCGTGGCCTACCTGTGCGGCCAGGTGGCCGGCCCCGAGGCCCGCCAGGGCGACATCACCGCGCAGACCGAGAGCATGCTGGCCCGCGTCGATGGCCTGCTGGCCGAGATCGGCTCCGACCGCGAGCACCTGCTGACCGCCACCGTCTACCTCAAGGACGGCGGCGACTTCGCGGCCATGAATGCCGTCTGGGACGCCTGGGTGCCCGAGGGGCACGCCCCGGCGCGGACCTGCGTCTGTGCGCCGATGCCGGCCGATGAGCTGCGCGTGGAGATCACGGTCACCGCGCTGGTGAAGGACGCCTGAGCCGGCGTTCGAGCAGCCGCTTCCTGAGCGAGCGGCCATGAAACGGTAAAAGGCCGACGCGAATGCGTCGGCCTTTTGCGTTGGGTAGTGGCCTGTGTGCCCGATCCATCGATGACCGAAAAGTCGGCGAGCGAAGGTAAGACAAGGCAAAAATCAGCGAGGAAGCGGAGTTTACGGGCCGTAAATGAGCATTCCGAGAAGATTTTTAACGCCGTATTACCGAGCGCAGACACTTTTCGGAGCGGCTAGCGCAGGCAGGGGTCCTCGAGCGGCACCTCTCGGGGGCGAAGCCGGCGCGAGAGCGCATCCACGGCGATGTTGAGCCCGGCGGTGACCAGTAGCAGGAAGGCCGCCGTGTCGAACATCAGGTACTGGAAGTTCTCGTCGATGTAGTAACCGAGCGTTGCCACCCCCAGCATGCCGAGGATCGCCGTCTCGCGCAGGATCACCTCGGCCCGGTAGTAGAGCAGTGCCAGCAGGCTGGGGTAGACCCGCGGCAGCAGCTCGTAGGCCAGCCGCCCGGAGGCGGGCAGCCCGGGCATGCCGGGCTCCAGGCCGTCAGCGTGGCGGGCGGCGAGGAAGGCGATCAGCGCGCCGTTGTGCAGCGCCAGGGCCAGCCAGGCGGGCAGCAGCGAGGGGCCGAGCAGCAGCAGGAAGACGAAGGCCAGCATCAGCTCCGGCGTCGAGCGCAGCAGCACCAGCAGTCCGCGGCCGGCCAGCCGGGTCGCCGGATGGCCGAAGTGGCGGCTGGCCAGCGGCCACAGCGCCATCGCCACCAGCAGCGCGCCGACGGTGCCGAGCAGCGCCAGCAGCAGGGTGTTGCCGATGGCCGGGCCGAGCTCGGGGATGCTCGCGAACCAGTCGGCCAGCCCCGCCCAGTCGCCCGCCAGCAGCGGCGCCGGCCACAGGTCCTGGCTGACGAAGCGCCACAGCAGTCCGCCGTCCACCGCCGGCCAGGGGCCGAGCAGGAAGACGCCGCCGGCCAGCAGCAGCGGCACCAGCCGCCGGTGGCTCCACCAGGGCAGGGTGGCGATCAGCAGGTAGAAGCACCACAGCAGGGCGCCGGCCTCCGGGTAGCGGCCCTCGCGGAAGGCCGTCTCGAGCTGGAAGCCGAGCGTCGGCAGGCCGACGAAGCCCAGCAGCACGCTGGCGCGCAGGCCGCATTCGAAGCGGTAGCGGGTGTAGGCGGCGAGCTGGGTCCAGGCCAGCGGCAGCTCGGCGTAGAGGAAGCGCGACAGCCGCCCGACGCCGGGCGGCAGGGCGTCGGCCGGCGCGCGCGGGGTCTGTTCGAGGATCTCGGCGAACACCTTGGCGAAGATGCCGGCGTAGGGAATCGCCAGTGCCGCCAGGGCGGTCAGCGCCGAGAGCCCGAACACCTGCAGGAACAGCAGCGCCCAGAACAGCTCGTGGATGGCGCGCACGAAGGCGCAGCCGGCACGCACCAGCCGCGAACGGGCGAACAGCAGCGCCAGCGGGAAGCCCAGCACCACGCCCGCGAGCGTGCCCCATAGCGCCACCGAGACGGTCAGCCCCAGGGCATGGAAGGGCGACTCGATGCCGGCGAAGTCCGGCCAGGCCAGGCCCTGGAGCATCCGCCCGAGTTCCGTCCACGGGTCGCGGGTGACCACCGACAGATCGGCCAGCGGCAGCAGCAGCAGCGCCAGGGCGATCAGCGTCAGGGTGTGGCGGGCCAGGCGCGGGCCCGTGGCGCGGCCGGCCAGCCAGGACGGCCGACGCGGCAGGGTGGCCTCGCTCATGCACGCCCCCGGGAGCAGGGCAGGGACGCCGGCGAGGGCGCCGCGGGTTCGGGGGTCTCCCCGGACGGGGCGGTACCGTCGGCGTCCGGATAGAGGGCGTCGAGGTCGGCCAGGCTCAGCGTCGACGCCGGGGCGTCGATCACCAGCCGGCCGTCGCGCAGGCCCCAGACGCGGTCGAAGCGGGTCAGCGCCAGCTCGCGCTGGTGCAGGGCGATCACGCTGGTGGCGTGGCGTTGCTCGATCAGTCCCAGCAGGCGGTGGGCCTGGTGGGGGTCGACGCTGGCCACCGGTTCGTCGCCCAGGAACACCTCACGCTGCTGGTAGAGCGCCCGGGCGATGGCGGTGCGCTGGCGCTGGCCGCCGGACAGCTGCCCCACGGGGCGGCGCATCAGCCCGTCCAGGCCGACCAGCTCGCACAGCGCGGCCACCTCGCCCCAGGGGGCGCGCAGCGGCCGCACCAGGTTCCACAGGTTGGCCAGCGCCGAATGCTCGGCGAGCCGGCCCATGTAGACGTTGTGATAGACCGCCAGCCCCGGCACCAGGCCGTGGTGCTGCGGACACCAGGCGACCGCACCGCCGAGCCGCGTGCGCAGGGCCGCCAGCAGCGTGGACTTGCCGGCCCCGCTGGGACCGAGCAGGGCGACGCGCTCGCCGCGCGCCAGCCGCAGATGCACTCGGGGCAGCACCACCCGCTCGCCGTGGCCCAGATCGACGCCGTCGAGCGTCAGCAGTGTCTCGCCCGTGTCTGCCGTCGGCGCCATCAGCGCAGCAGGCCGAGCTCTTCCGCGACGTCCTCGATCGGCGCGTACATGGTGTTGTCGGCGGGGATGAAGGCCGAACGCGGGAAGCTGTCGAGCAGCTCGGGGTCGTCCATCCCCAGCAGCGCCTCGCGGACCCGGTCGGAGAAGCCCTCGCCGTAGCGCTCGTCGGCGTCGCCGCGCAGCGTCCACTGGTAGTCGGGGTAGCTCGGCGTGGTCCAGATCACCTGCACCTGGTCGGTATCGACGCGGCCATCCTCCACCGCGGCGTCCCACACCGCGTAGTTGACCGCGCCCAGCTCGTAGGTGCCGGCCTCGACCAGGGCGATGGTGCGCGAGTGATCGCCGGAGAAGCCGACCCGCGAGAACAGCTCGTCCGGCGCCTCGCCGAAGCGCTGACGCAGGTAGTGCTCGGGCATCAGGCGGCCCGAGGTGGAGGTCCGCGAGCCGAAGGTGAAGCTCATGTCCTCGATCGCGTCGGGCAGCTCGTCCCCTTCTTCCAGCCCCGTCGACCGGTGGGCGATGAAGTAGGTCTCGAAGGCCGCGTCCTCGGCGCCCTGGGCGATGGCCTGCGAGCCCGGCACCAGGCGGCGCGCCTGGACGCCGGAGAGACCGCCGAACCAGGCCAGCTGGACCTGGTCGTTGCGGAAGGCGGTGACCGCCGCGCCGTAGGACTTCACCGGCACGTACTCCACTTCGACGTCCAGCTGCTCCTCGAGGTAGTCGGCGACCTGGGAGAAGCGCTCGACCAGGCGCGACTGGTCCTCGTCGGGAATGGCGGTGAAGCGGAAAGTGTCGGCAACCGCACCCTGGGCGAACAGGGCGAGGGCGGCGGCGGAAGCGGCGATCCAGCGCATGGGCGGTCTCCTGGAAGGAAGCGGAAGGGGGCTATTGTTGTGGCTGGTGGCGGGCATGGCAACCCTGCCGGCAGGTAACCATTGGACCAAAGGCGCATGACGCGAGGCCCCGGAGCGGCTAGACTCTGTGGCCATAAATGTCTGACATTTCGTCCGCGACGTCCGAGGCGCCGCGACCCCGTGAGGAACCATCGATGAGTCTCGAGGATCTGGGCCCCCACCTGGGCGATGCCGACGCCCTCGCCCGGCGGCTGGCTCGGGCGCTGCTCGGCGGGCGCTGGCAGCCCGGCGACGCCTTCCCCAAGGAGCTGGACATCGCCGCCCACTGCGCCGTCAGCCGCAACCTGGTGCGCAACGCCCTGGCCAGCCTGACCGCCGCGGGCCTGCTCGAGCGCACCGCCGGGCGCGGCACCCGGGTGCGTGAGGTCGGCGACTGGCATCTGCTCGATCCGCAGATGAGCGACTGGCTGGTCGGCCTGACGCATCCCCAGCCGCAGCTGGTGCGCGAGCTGCTGGCGTTCCGCTACTCCGCGGAGCCGGTGGTGGCGGAACTGGCCGCCCGCGCCGCCGGCCCCGACGATCTGGCCCGCCTCGAGGCGGCCTTCCGCGGCATGGAAGACACCGCCGATGCCTCGGCGCTGGCCGGCCGGCACGTGGAGTACGACGTGGCCTTCCACGAGGCCATCTACGAGGCCAGCCACAACCTGATCTGGCGCCAGATGGGCCACCTGCTGCGGCCGTCGATCCTGGCCCTGGTGCAGCACTCCCAGCGCCCTGCCCGCGGCGACGACGGCCTCGGCGACAGCCTGGCGCGTCACGGCGCGGTGCTGGAGGCGATCAAGGGCGGCGACGGGCCGCGGGCCGCCCGGGCCGCCCGCGAGGTGCTGGGCCGCACCGCCCGCGACCTGGGCGTCGACACCGAGACCGGCGCCCGCGCCGACTGAGTCGACGGATTATCCGCGGTCGCCCTGCGGCGGCCGTTCACGCTTGACCGTTCATGCTTTCAGAAAGGAGCCATCCATGAAGATCACCCGACTCAAGACCTGGCAGGTGCCGCCGCGCTGGCTGTTTCTCAAGATCGAGACCGACGAGGGCGTTTACGGCTGGGGTGAGCCGGTCATCGAAGGCCGTGCCGCCACCGTCGAGGCCGCGGTCCACGAGCTGTCCGACTATCTGATCGGCCAGGACCCGCACCGCATCGAGCACCTGTGGAACACCCTGTATCGCGCCGGCTTCTACCGCGGCGGGCCGATCCTGATGAGCGCCATTGCCGGCATCGACCAGGCGCTGTGGGACCTCAAGGGCCGCGATCTGGGCGTGCCCGTGCACCAGCTGCTGGGCGGCGCCGTGCGCGACAGGATGCGCATGTACGCCTGGACCGGCGGCGACCGGCCGAGTGACGTGGGCGAGGGCGCCAGGGCGCTGGTCGATCAGGGTTTCACCGCCTTCAAGATGAACGGCACCCCGGAGCTGCAGATCGTCGACAGCCATCGCAAGGTCGACGAGGCCGTGGCGCGGGTCGCCGAGGCCCGCGAGGCGGTGGGCCCGGACGTCGGCATCGGCATCGACTTCCACGGCCGCGTGCACCGGCCCATGGCCAAGGCGCTGCTGCGCGAGCTGGAGCCCTTCCACCCGATGTTCGTCGAGGAGCCGGTGGCGCCCGAGCACCTGCCTTGCCTCAAGCACATTGCCGGCGGGCTCGGCTATCCGCTGGCCACCGGCGAGCGCCTGCATACCCGCTTCGAGTTCCGCGACCTGCTGGCCGACGGCATGATCGACATCGTCCAGCCCGATCTCTCGCACTGCGGCGGCATCAGCGAGGGCCTGAAGATCGCCGCCCTGGCCTCCGCCCACGACGTGGCCATGGCCCCGCACTGCCCGCTCGGCCCGCTGACGCTCGCCACCTCGCTGCACGTGGATGCGGTCAGCCACAACGCCTTCATCCAGGAACAGAGCATGGGCATCCACTACAACAAGGACAACGACGTGCTCGACTACCTGGTCGACAAGACGGCGCTCAGCATCGAGGACGGCTTCTGCGCCATTCCCCGGGGCCCGGGGCTGGGCGTGGAGATCGACGAGGCCTTCGTCGAGGAGCGCGCCAAGGTGGGCCATCGCTGGCGCAACCCGGTGTGGACCCATGACGACGGCTCCATCGCCGAATGGTAAGCGAGGCCGAGATGACTCAAGCGATTTCCACGCGGCTGGCCTGGGTCGCCGTCGACTGGGGCTCCAGCAACCTGCGCGCCTGGGCGCTGGCCGCCGACGGCGCGGTGCTGGCCGAGGCCGAGGCCGCCCGCGGCATGCTGGGCCTGGCCCCGGCCGACTATGAGCCGGCGCTGCTGGCCGTCATCGGCGACTGGCTGCCCGCCCAGGGCCGCATCACGGTGCTGGTGTGCGGCATGGCCGGGGCCCGCCAGGGCTGGCGCGAGGCGCCGTACCGCCCGGTGCCCACCGCGCTCGACGCCCTGGCCGAGGGCGCGGTGCGCCCGGCCGTCGAGGACGCGCGCCTCGACGTGCGCCTGCTGCCCGGCCTGTGCCAGGGCGCGGACGCCGGCGGCTTCGACGTGATGCGCGGCGAGGAGACCCAGCTCGCCGGCCTCGCGGCCCTCGAGCCCGGCGTGTCCGGCCTCGTCTGCCTGCCCGGCACCCATGCCAAGTGGGCGACGCTCGAGGATGGCCGCGTGCAACGCTTCCACACCTACCTGACCGGCGAGCTCTATCGCCTGCTGGCCGAACGGTCGGTGCTGGCCCACTCGCTCTCCGAGGACGATCTCGACAACTCGGCCTGCCGCGAGGCCTTCACCGCCGCGGTGGCCGAGGCGGCCGCCGCGCCCGAGGCCTTCACTCGCAAGCTGTTCGGGCTGCGCGCCATGGACCTGCTCGACAATGCCCTGCCGGATGGCGAGGCCCGCGGCGCCGTGCTGGCGGCCCGGCTGTCCGGGCTCGCCATCGGCCTGGAGCTGGCCGGTGCCTGCCGTGATCTCACCGCCGGCCAGAGCGTGCGGCTGATCGGCGGCGAGGCGCTGTGTCGCCGCTACGCCCTGGCGCTCTCGGCGCTGGGCCACGACAGCGAGATCATTGCCAACCAGCGCGCGGTGCTGGCCGGCCTCGGCCTGGCCCACGCCGCCCTCGCACACGCTGCCCCTGACCATGACTGAACAGGAGTCTCGTCCCATGTCCCTTCCGCTGATCGGTATCCTGCGCGGCATCACCCCCGACGAGGTCGTCGACGTCGGCGAGGCGCTGCTCGCCGCCGGCTTCGATCGTCTCGAGGTGCCGCTGAATTCCCCCGAGCCGCTGGAGAGCATCCGCCGCCTGGCCGAGGCGCTGGGCGATCGCGCCCATGTAGGCGCCGGCACCGTGCTGACGCCGGAGCAGGTGCGCGACGTTCACGCGGCCGGCGGCCGGCTGATCGTGTCGCCCAACTGCCGCCCGGCGGTGATCGAGGAGACCCGCCGGCTGGGCATGGCGTCCTATCCCGGCATCGTCACGCCCTCCGAGGCCTTCGACGCCCTGGACGCCGGCGCCACGGCGCTCAAGCTGTTCCCGGCGGTGCAGGTCGGACTCGAGGGCATGAAGGCGGTGCGCGCCGTGCTGCCGGCAGGCACCGAGCTCTATGCCGTGGGCGGCGTCGGCGTCGACAACTTCGCCCAGTGGCGGGCCGCCGGGGTCGACGGCGCCGGCCTCGGCAGTGCCCTCTACCAGCCCGGCCTCGGCGCCGACGAGGTCGGCGAGCGGGCGCGCAAGCTGGTCGAGGCCTGGCGGGCGGCGCAGCCATGAGTGGGGCGCGAGTGACCGGGGGCGCGCGCACGGCGGTGGCCAGCGGCTGCGAGCTGGGCGAGGGGCCCCAGTGGCACGCCTCGGCCGGCCGCCTGGTGTGGTGCGACATCCTCGGCCAGCGGCTGCACTGGCTCGAGGCGGCAAGCGGCGAGACCGGCGTGATCGAGCTCGATCACATGGCCTCGCTGGCCGCGCCGCTGGACGACGGCGGGATGCTGGTGGTGGGCGAGGATCGCCTGAGCCGCCTGGACCCCGCCTCCGGTGCGATCGAGCGGCTGATGGGCTTCGAGGCCGGCAGTGGCGTCACTCGCAGCAACGACGCGCGGGTGGATCGTCACGGCAGCCTGTGGCTGTCGAGCATGGGCAAGGGCGCCGAGGACGGCGCCGGCAGCCTCTACCGGCTGCACCGCGGCGAGCTTTCGCGCCTCAGGAGCGGGTTGACGATTCCCAACGCGATCTGCTTCTCGCCCGATGGCGAGCACGCCCACTTCGCCGACACGGCGCGCGGCATCGTCTATCGCTGGGCGCTGGACGCCGAAGGCTGGCCGGTCGGCGAGCCCGAGCCCTGGGGGGACTTCACCGGGCGAGAGGGCAATCCCGACGGCGCGGTGATCGATGCGGAAGGCGCCATGTGGCTGGCGCTGTGGGGCGCCGGCAAGGTGGTGCGCCTGGACCGCGAGGGCCGAGAGATCGACGCCATTTCCCTTCCCACCTCCCAGCCCTCCTGCCCGGCCTTCGGCGGCCCGGGGCTGGCCTCGCTCTACATCACCACCGCCCGCGAGGGCATGAGCGCCGAGCAGCGGGCCCGCGAGCCCGGGGCCGGCGATCTATTCGTCGCCGATCTTGCGGTGCCGGGGATCGCCGAGTCGACGCTGCGATTGAGCTGATACCGGCCATCTCTCATGGGCGCCGGGGACAAGGCGAAGCGAGGTTTTTTTGCCCATGGGTGAGGCGGATTCCGCCGAACGGGCTGGCCAGGGAAGGCCAGCACCGGTCCTGCAAGTGGAGCAGGATGCGAGAGCGAAGCAGGGCAAAAGAAGCGCCCAAGGATGGGTTTACAGCGTCCTCGTGGTGGTCCGGCACCCCGGGGCTTGTTGCCGGATCAGCCCATCTTCAAACAGCCAATCAGGCACTGCAAACCTTCTTCAGCCTGCGTCGCCCATCGGATAGCGGGTCTCGCGCAGGCTGTCCTTGATCTTCTTCAGATGGGGCAGGAAGTCCTCGCCGCGGCGCAGGGTCACGCCGGTGGCCAGCACGTCGATCAGCGCCAGCTGGATCATGCGCGAGGTCATCGGCATGTAGTGGTCGGTGTCCTCCGGTGCCGAGACCGCCAGGGTCTCGGTGCACTCGTCGGCCAGCGGCGAGTCCGGCGCGGTGATGCCCAGCACCACGGCGCCGTTGTTGCGCGCCAGCTGGGCAATGTCCACCAGCTCGCGGGTGCGCCCGGTGTAGGACAGGATCACCACCACGTCGCCGGTGTGGCAGGCGGCGGCGATCATGCGCTGCATCAGCACGTCGATATAGGCCGACACCGGGATGTTGAAGCGGAAGAACTTGTGCTGGGCGTCCTGGGCCACGGCGCCCGAGGCGCCCAGGCCGAAGAAGTGCAGCTGCTTGGCCTGGGTCAGGTAGTCGACCACCCGCTCGACCCGCGCCGGGTCGACCTCGCGCCGGGCGATGTCTAGCGCCGCGATGGTGGCGCCGAAGATCTTGCCGGTGTATTCGGCCGCGGCATCGCCGGGTTCCACCGCCTGGCTGACGTAGGGCGTGCCGCCGGCCAGACTCTGTGCCAGCTTGATCTTGAAGTCCGGATAGCCCTTGGCGTCGAAGCTGCGGCAGAAGCGGTTGACCGTGGGCTCGCTGACCGAGGCCGCATGGGCCAGGCTGGCGATGCTCATGCTGGTGGCGGCGGTCGGGTCGGCGAGGATGACGTCGGCGACCTTGCGTTCGGATCGGTTGAGCTCATCGAGGCGACGGCGAATGCGGTCCAGCAGATCGTGACTGACCATGCGCGGGGGAGTCTCCGTGAGGCGGTTGCGGCGTCGTTCGCCGCCGGTGTGTCGATATGATGTGGTGATTTAACTACATTATGTCCACTATCCTAGCGCGCGCGGGCGGGTAACGGCCAGCCGTGACCGCTCGGACCTCTCCATATTTAGTAGTAAATTTACAGAAGTTTTTGGAGATGGTCGGCGCAATAGGCTATTATTTTGTTAATTTAACCAGATGAGGGTGGTCATGAGCCAACACAAGCGGCCCCAGGATGGACGTTCCTTCGGCGACTTCGGTACGGCAATCGATCTGGCCCTGTTCGGCGCGCTCGGCGATCTGGCCCAGCGCAAGCTCTTCCCGGCGCTCTTCCATCTGGAGCGCGAGGGACTGCTCGATCCCTCCACGCGGCTGCTGGGGCTGGCCCGGCAGGAGCTGGACGCCGACGCCTTCAAGGCGCGGGTCGAGAAGTCCCTGAAGACCTACGTCAAGGCCGAGGAACTCGACCGCGAGGTGCTGGGACGCTTCATGGCACGGCTCGACTTCCTGCAGCTCGACTTCACCCAGCCCGAAGGTTACGCCGCCATCCGCGAGTGGCGCCAGGGCGCCGAGCAGCCGATGGTGGTCTACCTGTCGGTGGGCGCCAAGATCTACGGTGACATCTGCCGTCACCTGGACGCCAGCGGCAGCCTCGACGCCTCGAGCCGCGTGGTGGTGGAGAAGCCGATCGGCCACGATCTCGCGTCCTCGGCCGAGGTCAACGACGCCATCGGTTCGGTGTTCCCCGAGTCGAGCATCTATCGCATCGACCATTATCTGGGCAAGGAAACGGTCCAGAACCTGATCGCGCTGCGCTTCGCCAACCCGCTGTTCGGCACCCAGTGGAACCAGAACCACATCTCCCACGTGGAGATCACGGTGGCCGAGAAGGTCGGCATCGAGGGGCGCTGGGGCTACTTCGACGAGGCCGGCCAGCTGCGCGACATGGTGCAGAACCACCTGCTGCAGCTGGTGTGCCTGATCGCCATGGACCCGCCGGCCAACCTCGACGCCGACGCCATCCGCGACGAGAAGGTCAAGGTGCTCAAGGCGCTCAAGCCGTTCACCGACGAGATGCTGGGGCGTGACGTGGTGCGCGGCCAGTACATCGGCGGCACCATCGACGGCCAGACCGTGCCGGGCTACCTCGACGAGGAAGGCGCCAACACCTCGAGCCACACCGAGACCTTCGTGGCCATGAAGACCGAGGTGGCCAACTGGCGCTGGGCGGGCGTGCCGTTCTACATCCGCACCGGCAAGCGCATGCCGGCCAAGATGTCGCAGATCGTCATCCACTTCCGTCAGCAGCCGCACTACATCTTCGATCCGGACCAGCGCGACCTGGCCGCCAACAAGCTGGTGATCCGGCTGCAGCCGGAGGAGGGCATCGCGCTGGAGGTGCTGACCAAGGACAGTGGCCTGGACAAGGGCATGCGTCTGCGCCGCGGCCCGCTACACCTGGACTTCAACAGTGCCTTCCCCAAGGCGCGGATTCCGGACGCCTACGAGCGGCTGCTGCTCGAGGTGATGAAGGGCCAGCAGTACCTGTTCGTGCGCCGCGACGAGGTCGAGCACGCCTGGCAGTGGTGCGACAGCCTGATCGAGGCCTGGAACGACCGCGCCGAGGCACCGCGCCGCTACCCGGCCGGCTCCTGGGGGCCCGTCGCCTCCATCGCCATGATCACCCAGGACGGCCGCAGCTGGTATGAAGACTACTAAGGCATATGCGCCGGCTCCTGGGGCGACCCGTCGCGGCTCTCTCAAGACCGCCATGATCACCCAGGACGGCCGCCGCTGGTATGAAGACTACTGAGACCGGCAGGAACGAGGACGATTGAGATGAGCCAATCCCGTGAGCAACTGGCCCGGCAGCTTGCCGAGGCCGTGGCCGAGGCCCTGAGGGCCGACCTGGCCGAGCGCGAGCGCGCCCTGCTGGTGGTGTCCGGCGGCTCCACCCCGGTGCCGTTCTTCGAGGCCCTGGCCGCCATGGACCTGCCCTGGTCCCGCGTCGACGTGACCCTGGCCGACGAGCGCTGGGTCGCGGAAGACGCCGACGACAGCAACGCCCGCCTGGTGCGTGCCCACCTGATGCAGGGGCCGGCCGCCGCGGCCACCTTCGTGCCGCTGACCAGCGCCGCCGCCACCCCCGAGGAGGGCGTGGCCGAGGTCAGCGAGCGCCTCGCGGCGCTGACCTGGCCGGCCAGCGTGGTGATCCTGGGCATGGGCGGCGACGGCCATACCGCCTCGCTGTTCCCGGACAGCCAGGAGCTCGGCCTGGCGCTGTCCACCGCCGATTCGGTGGTGGCGGTGCGCACGCCGAGCCAGCCCCAGCCGCGCATCACCCTGAGCGCCGATCGGCTGCACCGCTGCCCGCGTCACTTCCTGCATATCACCGGCGAGGAGAAGCGCACAGTGCTCGGCCGTGCCCTGGCCGGCGACGACACCCGGGCGCTGCCGATCCGCGCCTTCCTGGCCGGCCCGCTCGGCATCTACTGGGCGCCCTGAGCCCCGGACCCCTTTCTGGAGCCATGACCATGACCATCGACAAACAGCTGCCTTCCACCCGCACCACCGAGATCGACAGCATCTGCCTCAAGGCCGAGGTGATCCCGGTGCTCGCCATCCAGCGTGTGGAAGATGCCGTGCCGCTGGCCACCGCCCTGGTCGAAGGCGGCCTTAGCGTGCTCGAGGTGACCCTGCGCACCGACTGCGCGCTGGAGGCCACCCGCCGCATCAAGGAGGCGCTGCCCCAGGCCAGCGTCGGCATCGGTACCGTGCTGACCCCGGCGCAGTATCGCCAGGCCGAGCAGGTCGGCGCCGACTTCGTGGTGACCCCGGGCACCACCGAGGCGCTCTATCGCTACGGCGTATCGAGCTCGGTGCCGATGCTGCCCGGCGTGGCCACCGTCTCCGAGCTGATGATCGGCTGGCAGTATGGCTATCGCCGCTTCAAGTTCTTCCCCGCCGAGGCCAGCGGCGGCGTCAAGGCGCTGAAGGCCTTCGCCGGCCCGATTCCCGAGGCGCGCTTCTGCCCGACCGGCGGTATCAGCCTGGACAACGCCGGCGACTACCTGTCCCAGCCCAACGTGATGTGCGTGGGCGGTTCCTGGCTGACGCCGAAGTCGCTGGTCGAGGCCGAGGACTGGAACGCCATCCGCCGGCTGGCCCAGGAGGCCGCGGAGCGCTTCCACCACTGAGTCTTTCGATCGACCCATCGGGTTCTCTCTCGACAGCCGTTGGCTGTCCTTGCGCCCCGGCCTTCATGGCCGGGGCTTTTTTGTGGCCTGCACCATGGACGATCAGGAGCGGGCGTGCCGCGTCCACGGCGGTGCGCGGCCTGCTCTCTCGAGACATCGACGTTGGTCTAATGCGCGTGAAATCAGCGTGATGGAGGCCTTGGCCCGCTCCTTGCTTGGTCTGGGTGACGTCGCTTGCGTCGCGGCGCCCGTCCCTTCGACAACACGAGGAAGCGACCCATGAACGATATCGCCCCGCTTACCCTGCTCGCCCAGGATCGGCTGACGCTGGCCAGTGGCCTCGAGAGTCGGGATCTCGAGCGCTACCGCCGCCTCGCCCGGGCGCTGGCCAAGCGCCACGCCGACATCAGCCGCGTGGTGGCCGACCTCGGCGCCGAGTGCGAGCAGCAGCTCGAGGCCCTGACCGAGGCCGCCGAGCGCATGGAGCTGACCGCCTGCGTCAGCCGCGACGAGACGCCCGCGATTCCCCCGGTCGAGGCCATGGGCGTCGACCAGGCGCTGAAGGAGGCGCTGGACGCCGCCGACGAGGCCAGCCGGCTGTCGCGCCTGCTGCTGGACACCAACGCCACGCCGGAGCTCGAGACGGCCCTGTTGTCCTTCGCCCGTCACAAGCAGCAGGAGTGCAGCCAGCTGCGCGAATGCCTCACGGTGCACGTGAAGTAGCTCGACCCGTGTCTCAACGAGAACGCCCCGGCAGGCCAGGATGGCCTGCCGGGGCGTTCTCGTGCCGGATGTCCTGCCGGTCGCTGGCTGGCGTCAGGCGTCAGGCGCCGGCCTCGACCGCCACCGCCTGGCCGCCGCGCTTGAGCGCCGCGTAGCCGAGGCCGGTGATCAGCGAGCCGATGACGATCGCCGCCAGGTACAGCAGCACCGGCGTGATGGCGTTGGGGATCAGCAGCACGAAGATGCCGCCGTGGGGCGCCATCAGCTTGGCGCCGAACAGCATCGACAGCGCGCCGGTCACCGCGCCGCCGACCATGCTGACCGGAATCACCCGCAGCGGGTCCTTGGCGGCGAAGGGAATGGCGCCCTCGCTGATGAAGCAGAAGCCCAGCACGAACGATGCCTTGCCCGCCTCGCGCTCCGGCTCGGAGAACTTCGACTTGGCGACGAAGCTCGAGATGCCCATGCCGATCGCCGGCACCATGCCCGCGGCCATGATCGCCGCCATGGGGGCATAGGTCTCGGAGGCCAGCAGGCCGACGCCGAAGGTGTAGGCGGCCTTGTTCACCGGCCCGCCCATGTCGAAGCACATCATGGCGCCCAGCAGTCCGCCGAGGAGCAGGGCATTGGTGGAGCCCATGTTCTCGAGGAAGGTGGTCAGCCCGGAGAGAATCGCCGCCACCGGCTCGCCGACCACGTAGATCATGGTCAGGCCGGTCACCAGGCTCGCCACCAGCGGGATGATCAGGATCGGCTTGAGCGACTCGACGCTGGCCGGCAGCTTGACGTAACGGGTCACCGCCTTGGCCACGTAGCCGGCGAGGAAGCCGGCCAGGATGCCGCCGATGAAGCCGGCGCCGATCTCGGAGGCCAGCATGCCGCCGATCATGCCCGGGGCGATGCCGGGGCGGTCGGCGATGGAATAGGCGATATAGCCGGCCAGCACCGGCACCATCAGCGCGAAGGCCGTGCCGCCGCCGATCTGCATCAGCGCCGCGGGCAGGGTGCCTTCCTCCTTGAAGGCCTCGATGCCGAACACGAACGACAGCGCGATCAGCAAGCCCCCTGCCACCACCATCGGCAGCATGAAGGACACCCCGGTCAGCAGGTGCTTGTAGACGCCGCGCTCCTTGAGGCTCTTCTTGGCCTCGCCGCCGCTCGCGGGCGCGGCGCTGCCGTCTTCCACCGCGGCCTCGGCCAGTGCCGCCTGGAGGGTCGGCTTCGGCTGCTTCAACGCGCTGCCGGTGGAGGTGCGATAGATCCGCTTGCCGGCGAAGCGGGTCGGGTCGACCTCGATGTCGCAGGCCAGGATCACCACCTCGGCGTCGCGGATCTCCGTCTCGGTCAGCTGGTCCTGGGCGCCCACCGAGCCCTGGGTCTCGACGCGGATCGGATGGCCCAGTGCCTTGCCCGCCTCGGCCAGGGCCTCGGCCGCCATGAAGGTATGCGCGACCCCTGTAGGGCAGGCGGTGACGGCCACGATGGCGCTGGCCCCGGCTGCGGTGCCGGGCTCGGAAACCGGCGTGGCGTGGGTCTCGCCGCCGGGCACGAAGGCCTCGGCCTCGCGCCGGGCGCGCTCGAGGAAGCCGCCCGGGTCGGGCAGCGCCTGGTCGATGGTCGCGCGGAACAGCGGCTTGCCCTTGAAGCGCTGCGGGTCCGGCACGTGGTCGGCGGCGACGACGACCAGGTCGGCGGTTGCGATGGCCTCGGCGGAGACCGGCTGCACCGGCGCAAGCTCGCCGTGCATCTCCACGGTGGTCTGCCAGCCCAGCCGCTCGGCGGCCTGCTCGAGGCGCCGGGCAGCGAGGAAGGTGGTGGCCATGCCGCTGGGGCAGGCGGTGATGAGGATGACGTTCATGCGAGGGCTCCCCCGGCGTCGTCGCCGCCAAGGCGGTGGACGCGCGTCTGTTGTTGGAGTGACGGGAAATCGGCGGCGCGGACGTTGCCCACGCCGACATGGCGGACCGCCTCGGCGGACAGCGCGGTGGCCAGGCGCAGCGCCGCGTCCGGCGCGTGCCCTTCGAGTACGCCGTGCAGCAGCGCGGCCAGCAGGGTGTCGCCGGCGCACACGGTGCTGACCACGGTCATGGCCGGCGGCAGCGCCTGCCAGGCACCGCGGCGGCTGACCCACAGCACGCCTTCGGCGCCGGCGGAGAGCACCGCCTCCTCGATGCCGGCCTCGTGCAGGCGGCGGGCGGCCGCCAGGCGCGCGGCCTCGCTGTCGAGGGGCATGCCGGCCCAGGCGGCGAGCTCCTGCTCGTTGGGCTTGACCGCGGTGGGGGTGGCGGCGATGGCGGCGGTAAGCGCCGGGCCGCTGGTATCGACCCACACCGGCAGGCCGGCGCCGCGCAACCGCGCGATCAGCTCGGCCAGTGCCTGGGGCGTGACGCCGGGCGGCAGGCTGCCGGCGATCACCACCGCCTCGGGGCGGCGGGCGTCATCGGCGGCCAGCGTCTCTAGCCGGTCGAGCAGCGCCTGCCAGGCCTCGGCGTCGATGGCCGGGCCCGGGCCGTTGACGTCGGTGACCCGGCCGTCGGCCTCGGCCAGCTTGGCGTTGATGCGGGTCTCGCCGGGCACGCGCAGGAAGGCGTCCTCGAGCCCCGCGGCCTCGAAGGCGCGCAGGAAGGGGCCGTCGTTGTCGGCGCCGAGAAAGCCCGAGACGCAGACCTCATGGCCCAGGGCGGCCAGCACCCGGGCCACGTTGACGCCCTTGCCGGCGGCCTCCAGGTGGGTGGCGCTGGTGCGGTTGACCTCGCCGGGCGCCAGCCGCTCCAGCGACACCGAGAGGTCCAGGGCGGGATTCAGGGTCAGGGTCAGCAGGCGAGCCATCAGCGGGCCTCCAGGGCGTCGCGGACCGCCTCGCCGGTGGCCTGAGAGAGCGCCAGCGCGGCCTGGTCGCGGGCCTCATCGAGGTCGAACTCGCGCAGCCGCGCCTTGACCAGCGGCACCTGGCGGGCGCTGACCGAGAGCTCGTCGACGCCGAGGCCGACCAGCACCGGCACCGCGGTGGCGTCACTGGCCAGCTCGCCGCACACCCCGACCCACTTGCCTTCGGCGTGGGCCGCGGCCACGGTCATCTCGATCAGCTTGAGCACCGACGGGTGCAGGCCGTCGGCCTGGGCCGAGAGCTCGGGATGGTCGCGGTCGATGGCCAGGGTGTACTGGGTCAGGTCGTTGGTGCCGACCGAGAAGAAGTCGACCTCGGCGGCCAGGGTCGGCGCCAGCAGGGCGCTGGAGGGGACCTCGATCATCACCCCGAGCTGGACGTCGTCGCTGCGCTCGCCGGCCGGCAGCTCCTCGAGCAGCCGGTCGAGGATGGCGCGGGCGGCGCGGAACTCGGCCACGTCCTTGACCATCGGCAGCATGATGCGCAGCGGCCGGGCGTCGCGCGGCGGCTCGGCCGAGGGCGCGGCGGCCATCAGCAGCGCGCGCAGCTGGGTCTCGAGCACCTCGGGTTTGGTCAGCGCCAGGCGGATGCCGCGCAGGCCGAGGAAGGGGTTGCTCTCCTGGGGCACCGGCCAGTAGGGCAGCGGCTTGTCGCCGCCCACGTCCAGGGTGCGGGCCACCAGCGGGCGGCCGTCGAGGGCGTCGAGGGCCTCGCGGTATTCGCCGATCTGGGTCTCCAGGCCGGGCATCTCGGCGTGGGCCATGAACACGAATTCGGTGCGCAGCAGGCCGACGCCCTCGGCGCCGCGCTCCACGGCATCGGCGGCGTGGGCGGTGTTGCCCAGGTTCGAGGCTACCTCGACGCGGTGGCCGTCGCGGGTGCGGGCCGGCTCGAAGCGGGCCTCCCAGGCCTCGGCCTCGCGGCGGCGGCGCTCGGCCAGGCGCTGCTCGGCGGCCTGGCGGCGTTCGGCGGCGGGGGCCGGGGTCACGCGGCCGCGTTCGCCGTCGAGGATCAGCTCGGTGCCGCTGGCAAGCGTCAGGATGCGTTCGCCGGCGCCGACCACGGCGGGGATGCCCAGTGCCCGGGCCAGGATGGCGCTGTGGGCGGTGGCGCCGCCGCGGGCGGTCAGCAGGCCGCGCACGCGGCTGGTGTCGAGGCGGGCCACGTCGGACGGGCCGATGTCGTCGGTGACCAGGATGTAGGGATAATCCGGCGGTTCGGGCAGCTCGACCCGGCACAGGATGCCCAGCACCCGGCGGCCCACGTCGCGCAGGTCGGCGGCGCGCTCGGCGAGCAGCTTGTCGGCCAGGCGCTCCTGGGCCTGGGCGGCGGTATCGATGGCCTCCCACCAGGCGGCCTCGGCGGAGGCGCCCTCGTCGATCCCCTCGCGGGCGGCCTGGTGGAGTTCGGGGTCGCCGAGCATCTCCTCGTGCATCGACAGGATCTGCGAGACCTCGCCGCCGCGGGCGTGCTGGATCAGCGCCTCGAGCTGCTCGCCACCCTCGCGGAGGGCAGCGTCGAGCCGCCGGCGCTCGGCGGCCGGATCGGCGGCGCGGGCCGGGTAGTCGAAGCTCGGCGTGGTCAGCACGAAGGCCGGCGCGATGGCGAGCCCCGGCGAGGCGGCCACCGCCGGGTGGGCGACATCGTCGGCCAGCGGCTCCAGGGCCGGGCTGTTTTCCGGCTCCGCGGTCACCGGCTCGCGGTAGGCGTCGAATGGCTCGACGTGCTCGCCGAGGCCTTCCTCCACGGCTTGGCAGACCGCGGCCAGCGCGGCCTCGGCGGTCTCGCCCTCGGCGGTGAAGATCAGCTGCTGGCCGCGGCGGGCGCCCAGGTTGATGACCTTGGTCAGGCTGGCGGCCGAGACGGCCTCGCTGCCGCCCTCGGCCAGGCGCACACGCACCGCGGTGCCCTGGGCGCGGGCGACCTGGACCAGCTGCTTGGCCGGGCGGGCGTGCAGGCCGTGGGCGTTGAGCACCGTGGCCAGGCGCTGGCGGGCGGCGGCGGACTCGCCGGCCAATCGCGCCAGCAGGGCGTCGGCATCGAGCCGGTGGAGGGTCTCGGGGGCGTCGCTCTCGAGCAGCGCCAGGATGCGCTCGAGCAGGCCGCGGTGGGCCTGGCCCTGTGCCGCCAGGCAGAACACGCCCTGTACCGGGGCGCCATCGGCCTCGAGTGGCTCGGCCGGGGTCGCCAGCGCCAGCGCCGGCACGCCGACGCCGCGGTCGCTGGCCACCAGCCACAGGCCGCGGCCCAGGGCGCGCGGGGCGGTCTCGGCCACGGCGGCGACGAAGGCGGCGTCGACGCACTCGGCCTGGCGCAGCCGGGCGGCGCCGGCCAGCGCCAGCTCGCCATGGTCGCGGGCGGGGAAGCCCAGGCACAGGGTGTCGGCGTCGAGTCTGGCCTCGACCACGGCCTTCGACAGCAGCTCGGCGATCTCGGCGGCCCGCTCGGCGCCGGCCAGGCGCTCGGCGATGCCGTCCTGGTCGAGCACATGGGTCAGCTGGCGCAGGATGTCGAGGTGCTCGTCGCTCTGGGCGGCGATGGTCACCAGCACGTGGACGCGCTGGCCATCGTGCCACTCGATACCCTCGGGGAACTGCAGCACCCGCACGCCGGTGGCGCGCACGTGCTCGCGGCTCTCCGGGGTGCCGTGGGGAATGGCGATGGCGTTGCCGAGGAAGGTCGAGGACTGGGCCTCCCGGGCATGGAGGCCGTCGCGATACTCGGGGGCGACCAGGCCGGCGGCGTGCAGCGATTCGGCGGCCTGATCCAGCGCGTCGCGCCAGTGCTCGGCGCGACAGCCGAGCAGGACGTCATCCTGGCGTAGGGTCAACATCGATGTCTCCGGTTCGTCGGGAGCGACGCCGGGCCATTCCATGGTTCCCGGGGCGTTGCGGTGGCTTGTGCGGGCAAGGTGAATCGTGTCACCTTCGATGACACGAATGCTGGAACGCTTCATCCGGCTTGGCAAGTCCAGATGTCTACGACTTTGGCAGGGGATGGTGGCGCGGCACTCCCGCGTAGAATGCCTCGTCCAGTCTAGGGGGAATCCATGACGCTCGCGGAAATCGCTCGTCTGGCCGGCGTGTCACGCACCACGGCCAGCTATGTCATCAACGGCCAGGCCGAGAAACGGCGCATCAGCCAGGACACCGTCGACCGGGTGATGGCGGTGGTCGAACACCATCGCTATCGGGTCGATCCCCAGGCGGCGGCCCTGCGCCGCGGCTCCAGCCGCACCCTGGGGCTGATCGTGCCCGACCTGGAGAACGTGACCTACGCGCGGCTGGCCAAGCGCCTGGAGCGCGGCGCCCGGGAGGCGGGCTACCAGCTGCTGATCGCCGGCTCCGACGACCGGCCGGAGGTCGAGCGCGACCTGGCGCTGGCGCTGCGCGCGCGGCGCTGCGAGGTGCTGATCACCGCCAGCAGCCTGCCGATGGACGATCCCTTCTACGCCGAGCTGCAGGCCGAGGGGCTGCCGGTGGTGGCCGTCGACCGCGGCTTCGATGCCGAGCGCTTCGCCAGCGTGGTCAGCAACGACGCCGAGGCCGCCGAGCGGCTCGCCGCCTCGGTGGTGTCGCCCGAGACGTCGCGGGTGGTATGGCTGGATGCGGTGCCCTGGCTGTCGATCACCGAGGAGCGGCGCAGCGGCTTCCAGCGGGCGCTGGCCGGGCGCGAGGCGGCGGCCCTGGTGCTGTCCGGGGAGCGCTACGATCGTGCCGAGGGCGCCCGGCTGATGCGTCGGGTCATCGACGAGCACGGCCTGCCGGACGCGCTGGTCACGGCGTCCTATTCGCTGTTCGACGGTGTGCTCGACACCCTGCTCGAGGCCGGCGGGCTGCCGGCATCGCTGCGGCTGGCCACCTTCGGCGACAGCCGGCTGCTGGATTTCCTGCCGGTGGCGGTCAATTCCGCCGAGCAGGATCACGATCGCATGGCCGAGGCGACGCTGGAGAGCGCGCTGGCCGCGGCCCGGGGCGAGGGCACCCCGGGGCGGCGGGCGGTGCCGCGGCGGATGCGCTGGCGCGCGGGAGAAGCGGGGGAGGGCGCCGCCTCCTGAGAAGGCGGCGACGCGATCAGGCCGAGGCGAGATCGTCCCGGGTGGGCAGTGCCACGTAGCTGCCCGGGCGGGTGACGGCGTGAGCGCCGCAGCGGCAGGCGAAGGCCAGGGCACTTTCCAGGCGTTGGGCGTCCTGGTGCCAGCCCTCGGCGAAGCCCTGCTCGGATAGGCCGGCCAGCAGCCCGCCGATAAAGGCGTCGCCGCCGGCGGTGGTGTCGACGGCCTGTACGGCCGGCGGGGTGACCGCCAGCGACAGCCCGGCGCCGAGGGCGCGCACGTCGCCGCCGCCGTCGGTGATCACCGCCAGCTTGACGCCGGCCGCCAGGCGCTCGGCCAGCCAGTCGTCCTCGGGATGATCGCCGCGCAGGTCGTCGACCTCCTCGCGGGACAGCTTGAGCAGATCGGCGCTGTCGAGCAGCCGGGTGACCAGGGCGCTGTCGGCGCGGCCGTCGGCCCAGAGGTTGTGGCGCAGGTTGGCGTCGACGCTGACCAGGCAGCCGGCCCGGGCCGCCATCTCGGCCATCGCCAGGGTGGTCTCGGCGATGGCCGGGTCGGTCAGGCTGTTGCTGCACAGATGCAGGATCGCCGGTTCGGCGAACACGCCGGCCGGCAGGTGTTCCAGGCGATAGAGCAGATCGGCGGCGGGCGGGCGATAGAAGTCGAAGGTGCGTTCGCCCTCGGCGTCGCGGGAGACGAAGGCCAGCGCGGTGCGCGCCTCGCGGGTGCGCGTCACGCCGGAGACGTCGACGCCCTGGGCCGAGAGCTCGGCGGCCAGGAAGTCGCCGAAGTGGTCCTCGCCGAGCATGCCGAGAAAGCGGCTGGGCACGCCGAGCCGGGCGCAGGCCACGGCGACGTTGGCCGGGGCCCCGCCGGCATAGGGCGTGAAGGTCTCAGGCGTGCGCTCGTCGGCCTCTCCCAGCCGGCTGGAGAGCATGTCGACGAGGGCTTCACCGAAGGCGATAACGGGCAGCATGGTGGGGTTCCTTGTGATGAAGGGGCGGGCTCAGGCCACCTCGTGGCCGCGGGCGGCCTCGAGCAGGGCGAACCAGGCCGGACGCGACAGCTCGAGCGAGGCGTCCCGGTACAGCGTCTCGATGCGCTCGGGCTTGAGGCTGCCGATCACCGGCAGTGGCCGCCCGGGCAGGGCGCGCAGCCAGGCCAGGGCCAGTCCGGCGGGGCTGACGCCGTGGGCCTCGGCCTGGGAACGCAGCAGCGCGGCCGCCGGGCCGTCCAGCGCTCGGCCGCCGCCCAGCGGCGACCAGGCCATGGGGGCCTGGCCGTCGCCGATCACGGCATCGTAGAGGCCGTCGAACAGCGGCGCGCTATGGTCGAGCGAGAGCTGCAGCTGATGCGCCGACAGGCGACCGTGCATGCCGGCCTGCAGCCGGCGCCAGGCCTCCGGCAGGAAGTTGGAGACGCCGGCGGCGCCGATCTTGCCGGCCGCGATGGCGTCGTCCAGGGCGCGACCGGTGGCCTCTGCGTCCATCAGCGGGTCGGGACGATGCAGCAGGAAGTGGTCCAGCCGCGCCACGCCGAGCCGCGCGAGCGAGGCGTCGATGGCCTGGGTCACGTAGGCCGGGGAACTGTCGTAGTGCTTGACGGCGAACGGCGAGCCGTCGCGCCCGGGCGTGACGATGTCGGTCTTGGTCACCACCCGTACCCGCCGGGCGAGGCCGGGGCGGGCGCGCAGCGCGTCCCCGAACAGTCGCTCGCCGGCGCGGTCGCCGTAGATGTCGGCATGGTCGAACCAGGCCAGGCCCTGATCGAGGCGCGCCTCGATCCAGTCGGCCAGCCGTTCGGCGGCGTGCAGCGCCGGTGCCTGGTGCAGGTTCATCATGCCCAGCGCGAAGGGCGCCTCGAAGGTCGGGGGGTGGCTCATGCGCCGGTCTCGAGCGAGAGGGTGGTGCCCAGCAGGTGCTGGGCGCCGGGCACCAGCCATACCGGGTCGAGCCGGGTGTTGGCCGACTCGACGCACAGGAAGTGGCCGGCCGCGGCGGCGGAGGTATCGGCCGGGCGTTCGTCGCCGGGATGCCAGACCACCGCGGAGTCGCTGCCCTGGCGGGCGATGCGCAGCCGGCGCTGGCCGTCGTCCAGCGTCAGCTCGGCGTTGGTGTGGTAGATGCGGTCGAGGCCGCCACGCACGCCCAGCTCGCCCTGCTGCTCGCGCTCGGCGAAGTCGGCGAGCTTGTCCAGGTAGCGGGCGCCGGCCAGCCCCTCGACGCGGCAGGCCTGGGCATCGGCCACCGCCAGGTAGCTGTGCAGGGCGCCGGTGATCTTCACCGGGGTCTCGCCGCGGTGCTCGGTGATCAGCTCCACGTGCAGGCGATTGGCGTTGGCCTGGATCACCGCCCGCGGCACCAGCTGGGAGTGCAGGCGCTCCAGCGGCGAGAGGTGCAGCTCGACGCCTTCCTCGTGCTCGTCCACGGCGTCGAGGCGCCAGTCGGCCTTGCGCGCTGGGCCGTGCATCGGACCGGAACGGTCCTCGGACTCGTCGGCGGTGTTCTCGTCGGCGAACCACGGCCAGCACAGCGGGATGCCGCCGCGGATGGCGCCGGGCAGCGCCTGGGGCGTGGGCGTGACCCACAGCCAGCCACCGTCCACCAGGGCTTCCTCGCTCTGATCCGGGCTGGGAGTGCTGGTGCGCGTTCGCGTGTCTTCGGACGCGTTAGAGAGCGGCGACACAGAAGCGCCTGCGGCTCGCGCGGCATCGGGCGCGGGAAGATAGTGAAGCACCTGGGCGCCCTGAAGCGACACCACGAGTTCACCCCAGGCTTCGTTGGCCAGCCACACCTCGCGGCCGGCCCATTCGGCGCGGCGCTGTCCGTCGGTGGCGTCCAGCAGGGCGCGCAGGGATGCGGGAATCATGCGATCTCCTCCATCGGGCCGATCGACGCCTGGCGTCGAGCTATTCGACCTCTTCGTTGTGCAGGGCCTCGGCGGCGCCCAGCAGGCCCGTCCAGGGGGCGGTGACGACCCGGACCGGAATGTCGGCGTTGTAGCCGTTCATGCGGCCCTTGTCGGCGAAGGCCTCGCGGAAACGACTCTGCGGCAGCCAGTCGAGCAGCCGCGGGAGGATGCCGCCGCACAGGTAGACCCCGCCCCGGGCGCCGAGGGTGAGCGCGGCATCGCCGCTGACGTCGCCGAGGATCTTCAGAAAGCGCAGCAGGGTATCACGGGCGAGGGGATCTTCGCCGGCCGCCTCGGTGACCTCGGCAGGCGTGGCGTAGCGCGGGTTGGTGCCTTTCAGCGAGCAGTGCGCCAGATAGAGATCGAGCAGTCCCTGGCCGCACAGCAGCCGCTCCACGGAGATGCGCCCGTAGCGATTGCGGAAGTGGCGCAGCAGGTTGTGTTCGCGCTCGTCGGTGGGGGCGAAGGTCACGTGGCCGCCCTCGGCGGGCAGTGGAATCCAGGCGTGGCGGCCGGGAAAGACGCCGGCCACGCCGAGCCCGGTGCCAGGGCCGATCACCAGCCGGGCGGCGTGGGGGATGGCGACCCCGGCCTGGACCTCGACCAGCTCGTCGTCGGCCACGTGGGGCACGCCCAGGGCCTGGGCGGTGAAATCGTTGATCGGCTTGAACAGCTCCAGCCCCAGGGCATCCTTCACTTCGGCGCGGGTGAACGACCAGGGGTTGTTGGTCATCTTGATCCGCTCGCCGTGGGTCGGGCAGGCGAAGGCCAGGCAGGCCTCCCGGGGGGCATCATCGCCCACGGCGCCGACCCGTTCCAGGTAGTCGCGTATGGCCTCGACCAGGCCAGGGTAGTCGGCGCAGGGCAGGCTCAGGATGTCGTGGGGCTCGAAGCCCCCCGGGGTCACCAGGGCGAAGCGGGCGTTGGTGCCCCCGATATCGCCGATCAGTGCGGGTCGGGTCATCGTCGATTCGTCTCTCAATCAGTCATGCCGGTCGGGTCATCGTCGATTCGTCTCTCGATCAGTCACGACAGCCGGGCCGGTCCCATGCACCCGATCGCCGCCCCATGAGGGCGGCGACGGGCATCATGGCAGTGCCGCTTACCGCCGGCGTAGCATCGGGCGAGGCCTCAGGCGTCCTCGTCGTGGATCTGGCCGGCCTGGCGGGCCAGGTCGTCGGCCTCGAAGCCGCCGAACACCCCGGCGCCTTCCTCGCCGCGCATGGCCAGGTGGCGGAAGCCGCCGAACAGCTCGCGGCCCAGGCCGACGTGGTAGTGGTCCAGCTCGGCCACCCGCTGCTCGCGGTCGGCCCAGGTCGCGGCATCCACCTTGGCCTCGAGGGTGCCGGCGTTGGCGTCGAGGCGCACGATATCACCATCGCGCAGCTTGGACAGCGGGCCGCCGTCCAGTGCCTCGGGGCTGATGTGGATGGCCGCCGGGACCTTGCCCGAGGCGCCGGACATGCGGCCGTCGGTGACCAGCGCCACTTTGTGGCCGCGGTCCTGCAGCACGCCGAGGAAGGGCGTCAGCTTGTGCAGCTCCGGCATGCCGTTGGCCTTGGGGCCCTGGAAGCGCACCACGGCGACCACGTCGCGGTCCAGCTCGCCGGCGTCGAAGGCCGCCTTGAGCTCGTTCTGATCCTCGAAGATGCGTGCCGGCGCCTCGACCAGGCGATGCGCTTCCTGCACCGCCGAGACCTTGATCACGCCGCGGCCCAGGTTGCCGTCGAGCACGGTGAGGCCGCCGGTGGGCGCGAAGGGCTCATCCACGCCGCGCAGCACCTCGGTGTCGAGGCTGGCCTCGGGACCCTCGCGCCACACCAGCTTGCCGTCCTCCAGGAACGGCTCCTGGGTGTAGGCGGTCATGTCGGTGCCGAACGCGGTGGGAATGTCGCTGTGGATCAGGCCGGCGCCGATCAGCTCTCGGAACAGGTAGCTCATGCCGCCGGCGGCCTGGAAGTGGTTGATGTCCGCCTGGCCGTTCGGGTAGACCTTCATCAGGCTCGGCGTCACCGCGGAGAGGTCGGTGAAGTCGTCCCAGGTCAGGGTGATGCCGGCCGCCGCGGCCATGGCCACCAGGTGCATGGTGTGGTTGGTGGAGCCGCCGGAGGCCAGCAGGCCGACCACGGCGTTGACGATGGCGCGCTCGTCGATCTGCTGGTAGAAGGGGCGGTAGCTGCCGCCGGGCTCGGTGTTGCGGATCGCCTGCTCGGTGGCGAAGCGGGTCAGCGCCTCGCGCATCTCGGTTCCCGGGTTGACGAAGGAGGTCCCCGGCAGGTGCAGGCCCATCATCTCCATCATCAGCTGGTTGGAGTTGGCGGTGCCGTAGAAGGTACAGGTCCCCGGGCTATGGTAGGAGTCGGACTCCGCCTGGAGCAGGTCCTCGCGGCTGGCCTTGCCCTCGGCGAACAGCTGGCGCACCCGGGCCTTCTCCTTGTTCGGCAGGCCGCTCGGCATCGGGCCGGCGGGCACGAACATGGCCGGCAGGTGGCCGAAGCGCGCCGCGGCGATGAACAGCCCCGGCACGATCTTGTCGCACACGCCCAGATAGAGCGCGGCGTCGAACATGTTGTGTGACAGCCCCACGGCGGTGGCCATGGCGATCACGTCGCGGGAGAACAGCGACAGCTCCATGCCCGGCTGGCCCTGGGTGACGCCGTCGCACATGGCCGGCACGCCGCCGGCGAACTGGGCGGTGGAGCCCATGTCGCGGGCCGCGGCCTTGATGGTCTCGGGGAAGGTCTCGAACGGCTGATGGGCCGAGAGCATGTCATTGTAGGCCGAGATGATGCCCAGGTTCGCCGAGTTCATCAGCTTCAGCGAATCCTTGTCCTGACTGCCGCAGGCGGCGAAGCCGTGGGCCAGGTTGCCGCAGGAGAGCTCGCCGCGGTGGACGCCGCGCCGGTGCTGATCGGCCATGCGCTGCTCGTAGAGGGCGCGGCGCTCGGCGCTGCGCTCACGGATGCGCTGGGTGACCTGCTGGACGGTGGCGTTGAGTGGCGTGGAAGCTTGAGCCATGGAGCACCTCGGCAACGAAAGGGGTGTGATTTCGTAAGTTTAACAAAAGTATCGCCCAAAAGCCGGGGGCGGACCGGGGTATACGGCTATAGTTGTAATTAATTTACCATGACGAGCGTGTGAAGGCGCCCTCGTCGTGAGGGAAAAGACAGGGCGTCCGGCGCGCTGTCAGGATGTCATCTAGGGTAGGTGCTGCGTCGGCCATCGTCAGCCGGCCGGGCCGGGAGAGTTCATGAGTCGATTGCGTGTCGTCGAACAAGCCGCCGCGGCGGAAGTGCCGGCCGGTGACTGGAACGCCCTGGTGGGCGACGATCATCCGTTCCTGCGCCACGAGTTCCTGCACGCCCTGGAGGCCAGCGGGGCGGCGAGCGAGGCGAGCGGCTGGTCGCCGCGGCATCTGACGCTGTGGCGCGACGAGGCGCTGGTCGGGCTGCTGCCGTACTACCACAAGCATCATTCCTACGGCGAATACGTCTTCGACTGGGCCTGGGCCGACGCCTGGGAGCGGGCCGGCGGGCGCTACTATCCCAAGGGGCTCAGCGCGATTCCGTTCACCCCGGCACCGGGGCCGCGGCTGGCGCTGGCCGACGACGTCGACCCGCTCGAGGCGCGTCGACGCCTGGCCGAGCGCTGGGAAGCGTCGACGCTGTCGAGCTGGCACCTGCTGTTCGCCGAGGAGGGCGAGGTCGATGCCTGGCGCCAGGCGCGGCCCGAGCTGATCGCCCGGGCCGGGGTGCAGTTCCAGTGGCAGGACCGGGGCTATGGCGACTTCGAGGGTTTCCTCGCCGCCCTGACCTCCAAGCGGCGCAAGGCCATTCGCCGCGAGCGTCGCCGAGTCGCCGAGCAGGGGCTGACCCTGCATCGGCTGGAGGGCGAGGCAATCGGCGAGGCCGATCTGGCGCACTTCTACCGCTGCTACCAGATCACCTACCTGGAACGCGGCCAGCAGGGCTATCTCAACCGCGACTTCTTCATGCGGCTGCGCCGCGACCTGCCCGAGGCGCTGGTACTGGTCCAGGCGCGTCTCGAGGGGCGGCCGGTGGCCGCGGCCCTGTGCCTGCAGGGAAACCGCACGCTCTATGGCCGCTACTGGGGCAGCGAGATCGAGGCCGACGGCCTGCACTTCGAGGCTTGCTACTACCAGGGCATCGAGCACTGCCTGGCTCGGGGCCTGACCCGTTTCGACCCCGGCACCCAGGGCGAACACAAGCTGGCCCGTGGCTTCGCGCCGCGGCGGCTGACCTCGCTGCATCATGTCGCCGATCCGCGGCTGCGCGCCGGGGTGGCGCGCTTCTGCGCCGAGGAGGCCGAGCACGTGGCGGCTTACGTCGCGGCCGCCGAGCGGGCGCTGCCGTTCCGCCTCGACGACGGCGGCTGACGCCCGTCAGATGCCGGGGCTTTGATGGATGAGGCGGCTCGGGGAAGATGGCATACTACGCCCTCGAATTCCCTGGTGACGGACCCTCTACATGCTCAAGTGGCTGGCCATCGTGCTCATCGCCCTGCAGGCGCTGTTGCAGTATCGCCTGTGGCTCGGCGAGGGCGGACTGCGCGAGCTGGCCGAGGTGCGCCAGCGAGTGGACCGCCTGGAGGCCGAGAATGCGCCGCTGCGGGCGCGCAACGAGCGCCTCGCCGCCGAGGTGGTCGATCTCAAGAACGGCCTCGATGCCATCGAGGAGCGCGCGCGCAGCGATATCGGCATGGTGCGCCGCGACGAGCAGTTCTTCTGGGTGCCCGACGCCGAGCCGGCCGGGGAGGCGCCGTGAGCGAGCGCCTCTGGCTGGTGGTACCCGCCGCGGGCCGCGGCCGGCGCATGGGCGCCGCCCTGCCCAAGCAGTATCTGCCCCTGGCCGGCCTCAGCGTGCTGGCCCGCACCCTGGCGCGGCTCCACGAGGCCTTCCCCGAGGCGCGGCTGTGCCTGTGCCTGGACCCCGATGACGAACGCTTCGACCCGGCCGCAGTGCCCTTTGCCGACTGGCGGCGGGTGCCCGGCGGCGCCGAGCGCGTCGACTCGGTGACCAACGCCCTGGCCGCCATCGCCGGCGAGGCCGGCGCGGACGATACGGTGCTGGTCCATGACGTGGCCCGGCCCTGCGTGCGGGCCGAGGACCTGCGTCGGCTGGCGTCGGCGGTGGCCGACGACGCGGTGGGCGGGCTGCTGGCCGCGCCGGTGGCCGACACCATGAAGCGCGACGATGGCACCGGCCGGGTCGGCGGCACCGAGCCTCGGGACGGCCTGTGGCACGCCCTGACGCCCCAGGGCTTCGGCTACGGGCTGCTGCGCCGAGCGCTCGCCGAGGCCGCCGAACGCGGCGTCGCCGTCACCGACGAGGCCTCCGCGGTGGAGGCGCTGGGCCTCTCGCCGCGCCTGGTGAGCGGGCGCCGCGACAATCTCAAGATCACCCATCCGGAGGATCTGGCGCTGGCCGAGGCCATTCTCGCCGCCCAGGAAACGCCCGACTCCTCCGCCGACAGGAACGACAGCGCATGATGCGAATCGGCCACGGCTTCGACGTCCACCGCTTCGGCGAGGGCGACCACCTGCGGATCGGCGGCGTCGCCATTCCCTTCGACCGCGGCTTCGTCGCCCACTCCGACGGTGACGTGCTGCTGCATGCGATCTGCGATGCCCTGCTCGGCGCCTGCGCGCTGGGCGACATCGGCCGCCACTTCCCCGACACCGATCCGGCCTGGGCCGGCGCCAACAGCCGCGAACTGCTGCGCCGGGTGGTGGCGCAGGTGCACGCGGCGGGCTACCGGGTCGGCAATCTGGACGCCACGGTGATGGCCCAGGCGCCCAAGCTCTCGCCCCACGTCGAGGCCATGGCCGAGGCCATCGCCGCCGACCTGGCGGTGGCGCGCGGAGCGGTCAACGTCAAGGCGACCACCACCGAGCGGCTGGGCTTCACCGGCCGCGGCGAGGGCATCGCCGCCGAGGCCGTGGTGCTGCTGATGCAGGAGCGCGACGATGTCTGAGGCGACTCCCGAGGCGACGTCCGAGCGGCCGCAGGCCCCGATCGCCTGGCCGCCGAGCTGGCCGCGGGTGCTGGACGCGCACTTCGGCGCGCCGCGCCCCGGCGGCTACCGCGCCACGCCGGAGGACTTCCAGGTCGAGGAGCAGCTCGGCTTCGAGCCGGAAGGGCAGGGCGAGCACCTGTGGCTGTGGATCGAGAAGCGCGACCTGACCACCGCCATGGTCGCTCGCCGCCTGGCCAAGGCCTGCGAGGTCACCCAGCGCGACGTCGGCTACGCCGGCATGAAGGATCGCCATGCGGTGACGCGCCAGTGGTTCTCGGTGCACCTGCCCGGCCGCGAGGCGCCGGACGATCTCGAGGCGCGGCTGGCCGACCTGCCGTTGACGCTGCTCGAGGCGACCCGCCATCCGCGCAAGCTCAAGCGCGGCGTGCACGCCGCCAACCGCTTCCGGCTGCGGGTCACCGGCGAGGCGCTGGAAGACCCGCATCTCGCCGAGCGCTGGGCCTGGCTGTGTCACCACGGCGCCGCCAATTACTTCGGGCCGCAGCGCTTCGGCCCCGACGGGCGCAATATCCATCGCGCGGCCGGCGTGCTGGCCCGGGGCTGGCGCAAGCGCGACGACCGCGAGGGCATGCTGCTCTCCGCGGCGCGCAGCTACCTGTTCAACGAGCTGCTGGCCGCGCGCATCGCCGAAGGCAGCTGGGCGACGCCGCTGCCGGGCGAGGCGGTGATCCTCGACGGCTCGTCGAGCCAGTTCGTGGCCGAGACGGTCGACGACTCGCTGGTCGCGCGCGCCGAGCGGCTCGACCTGCACCCGAGCGGCGTGCTCTGGGGGCAGGGCCGTTCGGTGGCCCAGGGCGATGCCCTGACGCGCGAAGAGGCGCTGGCCGAGGCGCATCCCGCGCTGTGCGACGGCCTCGTGCGCGCCGGGGTGAAGACCGCCCGGCGGCCGCTGCGCCTGCGCCTGGCCGCACCGCGGCTGGCGCCCGGCGAGGGCGAGGCCTGGTTCTCCTTCACGCTGCCCCGCGGCGCCTTCGCCACCGCCGTGCTGCGCGAGCTGATCGCTCACCCGACCCTGAGTTTCCACCCGCCCCGCCAGGGGCCCGAACAAGGAGCCGCGGATGCGTCGACTGCTGCTGTCCAATGATGACGGCGTGCATGCTCCCGGGCTGCGTGCCCTGCATGATGCCCTGGCCCCCCACGCGCGGCTGCGCGTGGTGGCCCCCGACCGCGACAAGAGCGGTGCCAGCAATTCCCTGACCCTGACCCGCCCGCTGGCGCTGTCGACCCTGGACAACGGCTTCTACAGCGTCGACGGCACCCCGGCGGACTGCGTCTACCTGGGCGTCAACGGGGTCTGGGAAGAGCGTCCGGACCTGGTGATCTCGGGCATCAACCATGGCGGCAACCTGGGCGACGACGTGCTCTATTCGGGCACCGTGGCCGCCGCCATGGAAGGCCGTAACCTGGGCATGTCGGCGATTGCCATGTCGCTGGTCGGCCACCGCTACTTCGAGACCGCCGGCCGCGTGGCGGCGAGCCTGGTCGGGGCCGCCGATCGGCTCTCGCTGCCGCCGCGCAGCCTGCTCAACGTCAACGTGCCGGACCTGCCCTGGGAGGAAATCCGCGGCCTCAAGGTGACGCGCCAGGGCTACCGGGGGCCGGCCGCCGAGCCGCTGGAGGTGCTCGACCCGCGCGGGCGCAAGCGCTACTGGATCGCCGCCGCGGGCGAGAGCGCCGACGACGGCCCGGATACCGATTTCGCCGCCGTGGAGGCCGGCTACGTGTCCATCACCCCGCTGCAGCTCGACCTGACCCGGCATGCGGCGCGGGACGACGTGCAGGAATGGCTGGATGCACTCACCTGACTCTCGCCGCCGGCTGCGTCCGGAGCTGTTGAAGGGCGTCGGCATGACCTCCCAGCGCACCCGCGACCGCATGGTCGAGCGCCTGGCCCGCCAGGGCATCGCCGACCGGCGGGTGCTGGAGACGATGGCCGAGGAGCCGCGCCACCTGTTCCTCGACGAGGCGCTGTCTCACCGCGCCTACGAGGACACCTCGCTGCCCATCGGCCACGGCCAGACGCTGTCGCAGCCGTGGATCGTGGCGCGGATGACCGAGCTGGTGCGCGAGGAGGCGCCGACGAGGGTGCTGGAGGTCGGTACCGGCTCCGGCTACCAGACCCTGATACTGGCGCGGCTGGTGACGGAACTCTGGTCGGTGGAGCGAATCAATGCCCTGCATCGTCGCGCCGGCGAGCGGCTGCGGCTGCTGGGCGTGCACAACGCCCACCTGCGGCTGGCCGACGGCGGCCACGGCTGGCCCGAGGCCGCGCCTTTCGAGGTCATCCTGCTGACCGCCTGCGCCGGCTCGCTGCCCGAGCCGCTGCTGGCCCAGCTGGCCGACGGTGGAGTGATGATCGCGCCGCTGGCCGAGCGTGACGGCCGGCAGTGGCTGGTGCGGGTACGCCGTCAGGGGGAGCGCTTCGAGAAGGAGCGCCTGGAGCCGGTGCGCTTCGTGCCGCTGCTGGAAGGAGTGATCCGCTAGGCCCGGATCGGGTCGGCAGGCGCCAGGGAAGGCGTCGGGGCCGCGAAAGCGCTGATCTATGTCGTGAGCGTTCACGGCGAGTCGCCATATATCAGTGTTTTCTCAGGGAGTAACAGGTTCTTGAAGCGTCAACTAGGTCTCTTGTTCAGGGGCGCCGGCATGGGCGCCGCCGATGCGGTGCCCGGTGTCTCCGGCGGCACCATCGCCTTCATCACCGGCATCTACGAGGAGCTGCTGCTGACCGTGCGTCGCTTCGGCCCCAGTGCCTTCGGCGCCTGGCGCCAGGGCGGCATGGCCGGGCTGATCGCCCATCTCAACCTCGGCTTCCTGGTGCCGCTGCTGGCCGGCATCGCCGCCAGCCTGATCAGCGTCGCCCACCTGGTGGTGTGGCTGATGGAGGATCACCCGCTGCTGCTCAACGGCTTCTTCTTCGGCCTGGTGGCGGCCTCCGCGCTGGTGGTCGGCCGGCATCCCGCCGACTGGCGATTCTGGCACCTGCTGCCGCTGGCCATCGGGCTGCTGCTGGCCCAGCTGCTGCCGGCGCTGATGCCGCTGATCGGGCGGCTCGGCAGCCCCGAGCTCATGCTGGTGGTCGGCGGTGCCATCGCCATCAGCGCCATGCTGCTGCCCGGGGTCTCGGGCAGTTTCCTGCTGCTGACCATGGGGCTGTATGGCAAGGTGATGGATGCGATCCGCGATGTCGACCTGGGGGCGATCCTGCTGTTCGGCGGCGGCTGCCTGATCGGGCTGTTCGCCTTCTCGCGGCTGCTGTGCTGGTTGCTGCTGCGCTTTCACACCGCCACCCTGCAGCTGCTGGTGGGGTTCATCCTCGGCTCGCTGCCGGTGCTGTGGCCCTGGCGCGAGCTGGTGAGCTACCAGCTCGGGCCGGACGGCCAGATGATTCCCCTCGACTACCGTTACCTGACGCCGTCGGCGTTCACCGAGGTGACCGGTGATCCCGCTCACCTGCTGGGAGTGGCGGCGCTGATGCTGGCCGGCGCCGCCCTGGTGTGGAGCATCGGCAGGACCCAGAATGGCGATCAGACCGTTGCCCCGGGCGGGCGACACGAGAACAAGGAGGAAGGTTCCGATGCATAAGGTTTTGCTCATTTCAGGGCTGGCCCTGACCCTGGCGGGCTGCGCCGCCTCCCAGGAAGCCCCGCCGCCGGTGCAGGTCCAGGACCTGTCGTCCAGCCGGTCGGCCGAGCGCCCGGCCAGCTATACCGTCGAGGCCGGCGATACCCTCTACGGTATCGCCTGGCGCCACGACATGGACTACCGCGATCTGGCGCGTCTCAACCGCATCGAGCCGCCCTACAACATCCAGCCGGGCCAGCAGCTGACGCTGGGCGGCAGCGCCAGCGCCGGCAGCAGCAGCGCCAGTGCATCCGGCGGGGCGGTCAGCGCCGCGGCGGCCGGCGGCGCCGTGGCGACCGGCCTCGGTGGCGAGAGCCAGGACGACGGGTCGCTGGACTGGCTGCTGCCCGACGGCAGCACCGAGCGCAGCGGCGACCAGGCGCAGGCCGGGGAGGCCGCCGCTGGAGACGAGGCGGGCAGTGACGGTCCGGGGCCGGTTTACGATCCCGAGAGCCCGGGCGCCGACGGTACCCTGAGCGAGAGCGACCAGGCCGAGCGCCGCAGCCGCGAGGAGCGTGAGCAGGCGGTGGCGGACGGCGAGGCCCAGGCCGCTTCCGATGCCGGGGCCACCCAGGCCGCCGAGAGCGAGTCCGAGGCCGAGTCGCAGGCCGATGCCGGCACCCGGGTGGCCGGCGAGCCGGAGGCCGAATCCCGCGAGTCGCGCAGCTACACGCCGGTGGATGAGGTGCCCTGGCAGTGGCCCGTCGACGGCGAGGTGGTCGGGACCTTCGGCGAGGGAGGCAGCATCACCGCCGGCATTGATATCGATGGGCAAAAGGGGCAACCTGTCAAGGCGGCCGGGCCAGGCATCGTGGTCTACGCGGGCAGTGGCGTACGCGGGTACGGCAACCTGATCCTGCTCAAGCACAACGATGAGTTCCTGAGCGCCTACGCCCACAACGACAGCCTGAGGGTCAAGGAAAACGACGTTGTCGAGACTGGCGAGGTGATCGCCACCATGGGCGACAGCGACGCCGAGGATGTCAGGCTGCACTTCGAGGTGCGCAAGGACGGCCAGCCTCAGGATCCGCTGGAGTTTCTGCCCAAGCGTTGAATGAAAAGGGTCGCCAAGCCGCTCGTGTCAGCAAAGCAACACAATACAATGACAACCTCTGACATCGATCGTTTCGAGCATGACACGGTGCTCGATACAACCATGGGGTAACAATCGATGAGCATGCTTGAACGGGACCTGAACGAGGTGGACATGGAGTCGGCAGAGGAGGCCGGTGAGCAGGAGGTCGAACTCGAGACCGCCGCGCCCGATGATGCGGACGCGGCCTTCGAGAAGGCGCTGAGCCGCGAGGACCGCCACTATCACCACAGCCTCGATGCTACCCAGATCTACCTCAACGAGATCGGCTTCTCGCCGCTGCTGACGCCGGAGGAGGAGGTCTTCTACGGCCGCCTCGCCCGCAAGGGCGACCCCGCCGGCCGCTCGCGGATGATCGAGTCCAACCTGCGCCTGGTGGTCAAGATCGCACGGCGCTACCTGAATCGCGGCCTGACCCTGCTCGACCTGATCGAGGAGGGTAACCTGGGGCTGATCCGCGCCGTGGAGAAGTTCGACCCCGAACGCGGCTTCCGCTTCTCCACCTACGCCACCTGGTGGATTCGCCAGACCATCGAGCGGGCACTGATGAACCAGACCCGCACGATCCGCCTGCCGATCCACGTGGTCAAGGAGCTCAACATCTACCTGCGGGCGGCCCGCGAGCTGACCCAGAAGCTCGACCACGAGGCCACCGCCGAGGAGATCGCCGAACACCTCGACAAGCCGGTGGAGACCGTCAAGAAGATGATGGGTCTCAACGAGCGCGTCTCGTCGGTGGACTATCCCGTGGGGGCGGAGAGCGACAAGCCGCTGATCGAGACGCTGACCGACGACAACGAGCTGGGGCCGGAATCGAATCTGGTGGACGGCGACGTCAAGCAGCACGTCGACGACTGGCTGGCCGAGCTCACCGACAAGCAGTGCGAGGTGGTGGTGCGCCGCTTCGGATTGCGCGGTCACGAGGCCTCGACCCTCGAGCAGGTCGGCGAGGAGATCGGCCTGACCCGTGAGCGGGTGCGCCAGATCCAGGTCGAAGCGTTGAAGAAGCTGCGCCGCATGCTCGACAAGCAGGGGCTCGACCTCGACGCCATCTTCGAGTGACCCACCCCTCGAGCCGAAAGCCAGGACCCGCGTCCTGGCTTTCTTCGTTATGACATGTCGATAGTCATATCAACTGCAAGTGTGTTGATTAGCACTAATTTTCACTGTTTTTTTGCATTAATTCGGTGTTTGTGGCCGTGAAAACGGCGCCGGTTTGCAAAATAATGGAGGTTTTGCCCTTTCCGGAGATGCCTCGCATGGCAAGACCGCTACGCGCCGATATCGACCTGGACGCCCTGCGTCACAACTACCGCCTGGCCCGCGAGCTGGCACCTCACAGCCAGGCCGTGGCGGTGCTCAAGGCCGACGCCTACGGTCATGGCCTGATCGCCTGTGCGCGGGCCCTGGAGGGGCTGGCGCCGGCCTTCGCCGTGGCCTGCATCGAGGAGGCCGAGGCCCTGCGCGAGGGCGGTATCACGGCGCCCGTGGTGCTGCTGGAGGGCATCTTCGAGGCCAGCGAGCTCGAGCGCGTCGAGGCCCTGGGCCTGTGGGTGGCGGTGCACAGCGACTGGCAGCTGGACGCCCTGCTGGCGCGTCGCCCGGCGCGGCCCACCCCGGTGTGGCTGAAGGTGGATTCCGGCATGCACCGGCTGGGCTTCCCTCCCGAGCGGGCCGAGGCGGCCTGGCGACGCCTCAGCGAAGCCCCCGAGTGCGTCACCGACCTGCACCTGATGAGCCACTTCGCCACCGCCGACGCCGTCGACAGCGCCTATTTCCATCGCCAGTCGGCGCTGCTGGCCGAGCTCGCCGAGCGGCTCGGCGCGCCCACCTGCCTGGCCAACTCCCCGGCGACCCTGGCCCGCGCCGAGGCCCACGGCGCCTGGAATCGCCCCGGCGTGATGCTCTACGGCAGCGACCCCCTCGAGGCGCCCAACGCCGCCAGCCGGCGGCTTCGCCCGGTGATGACCCTGCATTCGGAGATCATCGCCGTGCGCGACCTCGAGGCGGGCGAGCCGGTAGGCTACGGCGGCCGCTGGACGGCGCCGCGGCCCTCGCGCGTCGGCGTCGTGGCCTGCGGCTATGGCGACGGCTACGATCGCCACGCCGTGGACGGCACGCCGGTGCTGGTCGACGGCCGCCGCGCCGCCATCGCCGGCAAGGTGTCCATGGACATGTTGATCGTCGACCTGACCGAGCTGCCCGAGGCCGATATCGGCAGCGAGGTGGTGCTGTGGGGGCGGGCGTCGAACGGCGAGGTGCTGTCGGTGGACGAAGTGGCCCGCCACTGCGACACCATCAGCTATACGCTGCTCACCGGGGTGCTGCCCCGGGTGCCGAGGCGCTATCATGGGGGCTGAACCCGAGTAAGAGCGCCCCATGTCCAAGGACGAGACCGCCACACCGACTTCCTTCGCCCATCCCCGTTACTGGCCGACCTGGCTGTCCATCGGTGCCATGCGCGTCGCCGCCTGGCTACCCTGGCGGCTCAAGCTGTGGATCGGCCGGGCCATCGGCCTGGCCGCCTGGCGCTTTGCCGGTCGGCGGCGGCACATCACCGAGACCAACATCCGGCTGTGCTTTCCCGAACTGGACGAGGACCAGCGTGCTCGTCTGGTGCGCGAGGCCTTCATCGCCAACGGCATCGGCATCCTGGAGACGGCCACCGGCTGGTGTCGCGATCCCGAGCACCTGCGCCACCGCGTGACCTTCAAGGGCCAGGAGCACATGGAGCGCGCCCAGGCCCAGGGCAAGGGCGTGCTGATCATTGGCATCCACTTCTCGACCCTGGATCTGGGCGGGGCCCTGCATTCGCTGTTCTTCTCCGCCGACGCGGTCTATCGTCCCCACGACAACCCGCTGTTCGAGCGCTTCATGACCCGCGCCCGCTCGCGCATCTTCGGCCGCGCCATCGACCGCCACGACCTGCGTGGCGTGGTGCGCCGGCTCAAGGCCGGCCACAACGTCTGGTATTCGCCGGACCAGGACTTCGGCCGCGACGCCAGCGTCTTCGCCCCCTTCTTCGGCGTCGAGGCGGCGACCGTCAAGCTGACCGCCAAGATCGCCCGCATGACCGGGGCGCCGGTCATGCCGCTGGTCTTCCACCGCAATCCCGACGACCGCACCTATACCCTGGAGTACCTGCCGGCGCTGGAAGGCTTCCCCAGCGGCGACGAAGTGGCCGACGCCACCCAGGTCAACGCCGTCATCGAGGCCGCCATCCGCCGTCATCCCGAGCAGTATCTGTGGCTGCACCGCCGCTTCAAGACCCGCCCCAGGGGCGAGCCGAAGCTCTACTGACCCGCGCCACCCTTCGGCGGCAGCTCGCGGGGCAGCGCCAGCCGGTGCCGTCCCCGGGTCAGCCGGTCGCCGACGAAGGCCCGGTCCATGGGATGGTCGGAGATGCGCTCGAGCCGCACCACGACGCGCTCGGCCATGGCCTGCAGGGCGCTGAGCCGGGTGCCGTCTGCCTCGAGTGACAGCACCTTCAGCGCCTTGAGCAGCCCCAGCAGCACGCTCTGATCGTCGCCGCCGTAGTGCAGCAGCGGCACGAACAGCCGATGCAGCAGGCTGTCGAGGCCTTCCAGCGGCCAGGTCACCCGCAGGCGTTGCTGCTCGTCGAGCAGGGCGTTGGCCGGCTGCCAGGCCAGATGATGGCGCAGCAGGTCGGTCAGGCGATGCAGGCACAGCCGCGCCGTGCCCGGGTCGTTGATGCCCGGCGACAGGGCCTTGATCGCCACCTCCATCAGCTGCGTCATGCCGTGCACGTAGTGTTCGCTCACCGACTCGCCGTCCAGCCGTACCAGGCACTCCTGCAGCGCCTCCTCCCAGGCCGCGTCCGGCGCCTCCTCGGCCTCCAGCATGGCCACGGGGGCGCCCTCGATCAGATAGTCGCCGAAGCGAAAGCTCAGGTGCAGCCGGCCGTTCACGCCTGCCGCCAGCCTCGCCATGGCGGTGAGATCGGCGCCCTGGACATAGCCTTCCTGGCGCATCCGGATCTCGTGGCAGGGCGGTCGCGGCAGCGGTCGCGCGTCCATGCATCGCCAGCGCTCTCCCTGCTGACGCGCCTGCTGGCGATGCATGGCCCGGAGCGTGGTGTCATGCAGATCACGGATCACGGCGTCGATCTGGACCGATTGCGAGGCGTTGTGGATGAAATAGACGAACAACCCCAGGCAGTGCACGACCAGGACGCAGGCCAGATAGACGGCGGGCGCCATCCAGCCCCGGGCGTCGTCCGGGGCCATCAGCAGCAGGAGCAGCAGCAGGATGGTGCCGAGGTAGTGGCCCAGCACCCACTGGTGGCGGCGCTCGCTGATCAGTCCGAACACCAGCTTGTGGGAGAAGTTGCCGCCGGCCTGCGAGAGGATCGACATGACCATGGAGAAGCTGAACACCATCAGCGAGATCATGCCGCCGAGCAGCGCGGTCATCAGCCCGCGGGCGCCGTCGGGCAGCGGGGGAATCCAGGCCTCGAGGCCATCGGGAAAGCCGACGTCGAGGGTGGTGCTGAGCAGGATCATGAGGCCCAGCAGGCCGTAGCTCGCGGCGGCCAGGGTCGGCAGGTAGGCGATGCTGCTGGCGAAGCGCCGGAACAGCTGAACGGGGTGAAGCAGAAGCGTCGGTGACATGGCCGGTCCTCGCGCGGCCAGGATGACGGCATTCGCGGCGCCGCGCTCCGCCACATCTTCTTATGGCGGCTTAGGCCGCCGCTGTCCAGCGGTCGGGGCCAACGCAAAAACCCCACGACCAGCCGGCCGTGGGGTTGTCGTCCCGCTTCCAGCGCTAGGCTGTCAGCTTAGGCATCAATCCTTTTGTACTTCATGCGATGCGGGGTCTCGTCGCCGACGCGCTTCTTGTGATCCGCCTCGTACTCGGTGTAGTTGCCCTCGAAGAACTCCACGTGCGACTCGCCCTCGAAGGCGAGGATGTGCGTGGCGATGCGGTCGAGGAACCAGCGGTCGTGGGAGATCACCAGGGCGCAGCCGGGGAAGGCCAGCAGGGCTTCCTCGAGGGCGCGCAGGGTCTCGATGTCCAGGTCGTTGGACGGCTCATCGAGCAGCAGCACGTTGGCGCCCTGCTTCAGCGTCTGGGCCAGCTGCAGGCGACCGCGCTCGCCGCCGGACAGGTCCGACAGGCGCTTCTGCTGGTCGTTGCCCTTGAAGTTGAAGCGGCCGACGTAGGCCCGCGAGGAAACCTCGTAGCCGTTGATGTTGAGGATGTCCTGGCCGTCGGACACCGCTTCCCAGACGGTCTGCTTGTTGTCGAGCGCGTCGCGCAGCTGCTCGACGTAGGCGATGTCGACGGTCTCGCCCTTGACCACCTCGCCGGTGTCCGGCTGCTCGGTGCCGTTGATCAGCTTGAACAGGGTCGACTTGCCGGCGCCGTTGCCGCCGACGATGCCGACGATGGCGCCGGGCGGAATCGCGAAGTCCAGGTTCTCGTACAGCAGCTTGTCATCGAACGCCTTGGACACGCCGTGGAACTCGATGACCTTGTCGCCCAGGCGCGGACCGGGCGGAATGTAGATCTCGTTGGTCTCGTTGCGCTGCTGGAAGTCGCCGGACTGCATCTCCTCGAAGCGGTTGAGGCGTGCCTTGCTCTTGGCCTGGCGGCCCTTGGCGTTGGAGCGTACCCACTCGAGCTCGTGCTTGATGGCCTTCTGGCGCGAGGCTTCCTGCTTGGCTTCCTGCTCCAGGCGCTGCTCCTTGGCCTCGAGCCACTGGGAGTAGTTGCCCTCGAAGGGAATGCCTTCGCCGCGGTCGAGCTCGAGGATCCAGCCGGCCACGTTGTCGAGGAAGTAGCGGTCGTGGGTGATCGCCACCACGGTACCGTTGTAGTCGTGCAGGAAGCGCTCGAGCCAGGCCACGGACTCGGCGTCCAGGTGGTTGGTCGGCTCGTCGAGCAGCAGCATGTCGGGGCTGGAGAGCAGCAGGCGGCACAGCGCCACGCGGCGGCGCTCGCCACCGGAGAGGTGACCTACCTGGGCCCCCCAGGGCGGCAGACGCAGGGCCTCGGCGGCCACCTCGAGCTTGCGCTCCAGGTTATGGGCGTCGGCGGCCTCGATGATGTTCTCGAGGCGGGCCTGCTCGGCGGCCAGGGCATCGAAGTCGGCGTCCGGCTCGGCGTAGGCGGCATAGACGCCGTCGAGTTTCTCCTGGGCTTCCTTGATGGCGCCCAGCGCTTCTTCCACGGTCTCGCGAACGTTCTTTTCGTCGTCGAGCTCCGGCTCTTGGGGCAGGTAGCCGACGTTGATGCCCGGCATCGGGCGGGCCTCGCCCTCGAACTCGGTGTCGACGCCGGCCATGATGCGCAGCAGGGTCGACTTGCCCGCGCCGTTGAGGCCGAGCACGCCGATCTTGGCGCCGGGGAAGAAGGACAGCGAGATGTCCTTGAGAATCTGTTTCTTGGGCGGAACGACCTTGCCCACCCGATTCATGGTGTAGACGTATTGCGCCATGGAATCTCACTAATGGTTGGAAAAGCGGGTTTGGGAGTGCGGGTTGGAGGTTTTGAGTGCGGACTCCGCTGGCCCACGATGATAGAGCCCGCACCCCGGAAAGGCCAGCCGGCCCCTCACTCCTCCTCGTCGAGGTCCCAGTGGTCGTCGATGGTGCGCCTCAGGCGGCGCTCCTCCAGCAGCGCCTCCAGGCGGCGTCTGGCCTGTAGCTGTTCGGCACGGCTGGCCGGTCGGGCACGGCGATCGTCGTCATCGTTGACGGCCTCGTCGGGGGCGTCGTCATAGGCGTCGTCGTGAAGGGGTGCTTCGTGATAGCTGTTCGGGCGCATGCGAGGTCCTCCCATGGCCGGCCGCGAAGGGCGGCGAAACGGATCCGAACCCCGCGTGGCGCGAGGCCCCAGGGCGCCGTTGCGGGCACCTGACGGCTATATAAGGCGAGACGGGAGGCGATGCAAGTCCCCCGCGCGACATGGCGTGTCGCGCGGGGCAGTCAGGGGTGATATGGAGGTGCGGCGGTTCAGGACAGGCCGTGTTCTTCCTTGAGGCGGGCCAGCTCCTGCTGGGCCTCGACGCGGGCGGTGACGTCCTTCTGCACGCCGATGAAGTAGGTGAGGTTGTCCTGCTCGTCGAATACCGGGGTGATCGACAGCTCGTTGTAGAACAGGGTGCCGTCCTTCTTGTAGTTGCGCAGCACCTCGCGGCAGGGGCGACCCTCGGAGAGCGCCTGACGGATCTCCACCAGCCCCGGCTGGTCGCGATCGTCGTTCTGCAGGAAGCGGCAGTCGCGGTAGAGGATCTCGTCGGCGCTGTAGCCGGTCAGGCGCTCGAAGCCCTGGTTGACGTAGATCAGGATGTTCTCGTCGCCTTCCTGTTCGGCGACGACGATGCCGTCCTCGGAGGCATCGACCATGCGTTCGAGCAGGTCGGGGCTGATCATGGCGGGGCGTTTCATCGAGGCATTCCTGTCGCGAGATCGTGATGGACCGCGCCGCGTGCGCGGTCCCGTTGCGAAGTATCATGGCCAGCCGCCGGCCGGATTTCAACGCCGGCTACCCTCATTCCACCTCCGGCAGGCGCTGAGTGCTGGCCGCCGCGGCCAGCGCGGTCGCGGCCAGCGCTAGCAGCAGGGCGCCGCTGCCGAGCCACTGGGCCAGGGCGCCGACCAGTCCGCCGACGATCAGCATCAGTACGCCGGTCAGGGTGTTGGAGAGTGCCACGTAGAGCGCGCGATCCTCGGCGCCGGCCAGGTCGACGACGTAGGTCTTGCGTCCCAGCCGGGCCCCGGCGTGGACGATCACCAGCAGCGCGTAGAGCCCGGCGTAGGGCCAGACGCTGGTGGTCCAGGCCTGGGGCAGCCAGGCCAGCAGCGCGCCGGCCGCGCAGCACACGGCGGTGCCGAGGGCGGCGAGACGCATCACCCGGCGGCTGGAGTCGTCGGCGCGCTTGCCCCAGATCGGGCTGGCCAGCATGCCGGCGAGGCCGGAGACGATCACCAGCACGCCCAGGTCGCCGAGTTCGTCGCCGCTCTGGCGCTGGCCCAGCAGGGCGACGTAGGGCAGTGCCAGGGCGCTCGACAGCAGCAGCGCCCGGGACAGGTTGAAGTGGCGGAAGGCACGGTCCTGGCGCAGCAGGCGCAGGCCCTCGCGCAGCGTCGAGGCGATGCTGTCGCCGCCTTCCGAGGCGCCGGGCACCTCGTGGATGCGCGCGGCGCACAGCGCATTCACGGCCCAGCCCAGGGCGGCCACCCCCAGCAGCGCGGCCAGGGCGAGCTCCCCGGGGCGGTCACCGAAGGCCATCAGCACCACGCCGGCGGCCAGGGTGGCGGCGCCGGCCAGGCTGCCGCTCCAGCCCATCAGGGTGCCCCGGCGCTGCTTGGCGATGGTCTTGCCCAGCACGTCCTTGGTGGCGATCGACGACAGGCCCCGGGCCAGTGACAGCACCACCAGCACGGCGAGCACCAGGGCGCCGCCTAGCCCGCCCCGGCCGAACAGCGCCAGCAGGGCCAGGGCGGCCGCGGCCAGCGCCTGGAGCAGGGCGCCGGCCACCCATACGCCCTTGCGCTCGGGGCGGCCGCGGATGACGCCGGCCACGAACACCTGGGGCAGCAGGGCGCCGGCCTCGCGGATCGGCACCAGCAGACCGACCATCCAGATCGGCGCGCCGATGGCGCCGAGCAGCCAGGGCAGTACCAGCCGGGCACTGGCCAGCTCGTCGGCGAGCTTGTTGCCCAGCGATGCCGCCAGATGCAGGAAGAAGTTGCGCGGCTGCTCCTGGCAGGCCTCGTCGGGGATGTCCTTGCACATCCGGCTGTCCTCGTCGCCGGTCAGCCGCTCGTAGAGGCGGGTCTGGCTGATCTCGGGGGCGGCCATGGTGGCTCCTCGCTGGTAGGATGAAGCGCTCATTGTTGCGACAGGAAGGGCATCGTGTCACGTATTCGCATTCACTACTGTACCCAGTGCCAATGGCTGCTGCGCAGTGCCTGGTACGCCCAGGAGCTGCTGTCGACCTTCGGTGAGGACCTCGAGGAGGTCAGCCTGGTGCCGTCCCACGGCGGCTACTTCGAGATCTTCTGCGACGAGCAGAGCCTGTGGGAGCGCAAGCGCGACGGCGGCTTCCCCGACAGCAAGACGCTGAAGCAGCGCGTGCGCGACCGCCTCGACCCGACGCGGGAGCTGGGGCACATCGATCGCTGAGTCGGCCGTCTGCCGGCTCGACACCTAGCAGGGAGAGCTTATGACAACGGATCGTCGCGCCATGCTCTACGGGCTGGGCGCCGTGGCGCTCTGGTCCACGGTGGCCACCGCCTTCAAGGTGGCGCTCGAGCGGATGACGCCGCTGGAGCTGATGTGGCTCGCGGCGCTGGTGTCCTGGGCGCTGATCGGCGCGCTGGTGGTTCGCCGGGGCCTGCTCGGCGAGGCGCTGAAGCGCGGCTGGCGCACCGCGGCCTGGGCGGGGCTGATGAATCCGGTGGCCTATTACCTGGTGCTGTTCGCCGCCTATGACCGCCTGCCGGGGCAGGAGGCGATGGCGCTGAACTACACCTGGGCGCTGGCCATGGCGCTGCTGGCGGTGCCGATCCTCGGCCAGCGCCTGACCCTGGTGGATGCCCTGGCCGGGCTGGTGGCCTACGCCGGCGTGTGGGTGATCGCCACCCGCGGCGCGGTGTTCGACGTGGCCTTCGCCGACCCGCTGGGCGTGGGGCTGGCGCTGGTCTCGACGCTGATCTGGGCGCTCTACTGGCTGCTCAACGTGCGCGACCGCCGTCCGCCACTGGTGGCCCAGTGGCAGAACTTCAGCGTCGGGGTGCCGGTGCTGACCGTGCTGCTGCTGTTCGGACCGGGGCTCCGGTGGCACGGACTCGACGGGCTCGCCGCCGGGGTCTACGTGGGCCTGTTCGAGATGGGCATCGCCTTCGTGCTGTGGCAGCTGGCGGTGGGCACGGTGTCGCGCACCGCCAAGGTCTCCAACCTGATCTTCCTGTCGCCGCCGGTGTCGCTGATGCTGCTCTACCTGGTCGTCGGCGAGCCGATCCTGCCCTCGACCCTGGTCGGCCTGGTGCTGATCCTCGGCGGACTGGCCCTGCAGCAGTGGCAGAAGGCGCCGGCTGCGCCGGGCGACGCCTAGTCTCTCCGTACGGCCAGCGCCACCCCTTCCTCTTCCAGCAGCGGCGCCAGCGCCGGCCAGACGTTGTCGAGCAGCGCGGGCTGGGCGGCCGCCGTGGGGTGGATGCCGTCGTCCTGCATCAGCGAGTCGTCGAGCGCCACGCCCTCCAGCAGGAAGGGCACCAGCGCCACCTCGAAGCGTTCGGCGAGCTCGTCGTAGACCCCGGTGAAGGCATCGCGGTAGGCCGGCCCGTAGTTGGGCGGAATGTCGATGCCGAGCAGCAGCACCTCGGCGTCGGCGGCCTGGCTCTGCTCGATCATGGCGGCCAGGTTAGCGCGCATCTGCTGCGGCGGCAGGCCGCGCAGGCCGTCGTTGCCGCCCAGTTCCAGCACCACCAGGTCGGGGGCGTGCTCCTCGAGCAGCGGCGGCAGCCGCGTCGCGCCGCCGCCGCTGGTCTCGCCGCTGATGCTGGCGTTGATCACCCGGGCCTTTCCCTCCAGCCGCCGGGCCAGCAAACTGACCCAACCGGCCTCGCGCTCGATGCCGTAGGCGGCGCTCAGGCTGTCGCCCATCACCAGCACCCGCGGGCGCTCGGCGGCCGCCGCCGGGACGGCCACCAGCACCAGCAGCGTCCACAGCAGGCACGCCGTCAGGACGCCTTGGGCTCGACCAACAGGGATGCGCTTTCTCATGACCGACCTCATGTCCGACTCCTCGCCAGCAAATCTTCATCCTATGCTACGCGCCGCCCACCTGACCAAGCGGGTGGAGAGCGGCGAGCGTTCGCTGACCATTCTGAGTGATCTTGCCCTCGAGGTGTTCCCCGGCGAGACGCTGGCCATCCTCGGCCAGAGCGGGGCGGGAAAGTCGACCCTGCTCGGCCTGCTGGCCGGGCTCGACGCACCCAGCGGCGGCGAGCTCGAGCTGTTCGGCGAATCCCTCGGCGAGCTGGACGAGGACGGCCGCGCCGGGCTTCGGGCCGGGCGGGTCGGCTTCGTGTTCCAGAACTTTCAGCTGCTGCCGACGCTGACCGCGCTGGAGAACGTGCTGCTGCCGCTGGAGCTAATCCCGGACGGCGACGCCGAGGCCCGCGCCCGCGACTGGCTCGGCCGGGTGGGGCTCGGCGAGCGTCTCGATCACCTGCCCAAGCAGCTCTCCGGCGGCGAGCAGCAGCGCGTGGCCCTGGCCCGCGCCTTCGTCACCGGCGCCGAGCTGGTGTTCGCCGACGAGCCCACCGGCAACCTCGACCCCGCCACCGGCGAGCGCATCATCGACAGCCTGTTCGCGCTCAATCGCGAGGCCGGCACCACCCTGGTGCTGGTCACCCACGATCTGGCCCTGGCGCGACGCTGCGATCGCTGCCTGCGACTGGCCGACGGGCGGCTCGAGGCGATCGCACGCGAGGAGACCGAGGCATGATGCGCCACGCCCTAGCACTGTCGTGGAAGGGGCTCAGGCGCGACCTGCGGGCCGGCGACGTGCGCGCGCTGTTCCTGGCGCTGACCCTGGCGGTGGCCGCCGCCACCATGATCGGCTTCTTCCTCGACCGCCTGGAGCGCGGCCTGACCCGTCAGGCCGGCCAGCTGCTGGGCGGCGACGTGGTGCTCGAGCAGTCGCGGCCCTTCGATCCCGAGCTGCGCCGCGCCCTCGAGGACGCCGGCCTCGCGCTCTCCGATCAGGTCGACATGGTGTCGATGGTCAGCGCCGGCGAGGCCTTCCAGCCGGTGGGCGTGAAGGCGGTCGACGATGCCTATCCCCACTACGGCGAGTCCGTGGTCGACCGTGGCGACGGCGCCGAGGCGCTGCCGCGCGGGCCCGAGCGCGGCGGCGCCTGGGTCGCCCCGCGCCTGGCGCAGCTGCTTGACCTCGAGCTCGGCGACACCCTGCGCCTGGGCCAGGCCGAGCTCGAGGTGAGCGGGGTGATCGAGCGCGAGGCCGACCCCTCGGCCGGCTTCTCCAGCTTCAACCCGCGGTTGATGGTGCACGTCGACGATCTCGAGGCCACCGGGCTGATCCAGCCCGGCTCGCGCATCGAGTACGAGCTGCTGGCCGCCGGACCGCCCGAGGCGGTGGAGGCGATCACGCCTCGGCTCGAGCGCCTGCGCGCCGAGGGCGTGGAGGTGCAGGACGTGCGCCGCGACCGGCCGCGGCTCGGCAGCGCGCTGTCCCGGGCCGACCGTTACCTGAGCCTGGCCGGGCTCGCCGCGGTGCTGCTGGCCGGCGTGGCGGTGGCCATGGCCACCCGGCGCTACGTGGAGCGCCATCTGGATACCGCGGCGCTGCTGCGCTGCTTCGGCGCCCGGCAGGCCGAGCTGGTGCGGCTGTTCGCCCTGCAGCTGCTGTGGCTGGCGCTGGCGGCCTCGGCGCTGGGCGCGCTGCTGGGGCTGGCCGGCCAGGCGCTGCTGCTTTCCCTGCTCGGCCGGCTGCTGGCGGTCGAGCTGCCGCCGCCGGGACCGATGCCGCTGGCCCTCGGCGTGCTGACCGCGCTGGCGGTGCTGGCCGGCTTCGCCGGGCCGACCCTGCTGCGCCTGCGGCGGGTCAGCGCGCTCAAGGTGCTGCGCCGCGAGCTGGACCCGCTGCCGGCCTCCGCCTGGTGGGTGGTGGGTGCGGCGGCGCTGGTGTTCGGCGCGCTGCTGTGGCTCTACTCCGGCGATCCGACCCTGTCGCTGTCCTTGCTGCTCGGCGGCGGCCTGGCGCTGGCGGTGCTGTGGGGCCTGGGCGGGCTGCTGCTCGGCGGCGTGCTGGCGCTGTGCTCGCGGCTGCCGGCGCGGGGCGGGGCCGGATACCTGCAGGCGCTGCGCCTGGGCGGGCGCCAGCTGGGGCGGCGCCGCGCCGCCAGCCTCGGCCAGCTGCTGGCGTTCTCGGTGGCGCTGTTCGCCATGGCGATGATCGCCCTGGTGCGCGGTGATCTGCTCGACGCCTGGCGCGAGCAGCTGCCCGAGAACACGCCCAACCAGTTCGCCATCAACATCCAGCCCGGCGAGCGCGACGCCTTCGCCGCGGCGCTGAACGAGGGCGCCGAGTCGCGCAGCGATCTCTATCCCATGGTGCGCGGCCGGCTCACGGCCATCGACGGCGCCGAGCCCCGCGAGGCGGTGCCAGCGGAGGCGCGCGGCGACAACGCGCTGCGCCGCGAGCTCAACCTGACCTGGCGCGCCGACCCGCCGGAGGGCAACCGGCTGGTGGCCGGGGAGTGGTTCGACGCCGAGGCGGCGACGAGCGGCGAGGCCGCGACGCCGGTGCCGATCTCGCTGGAGAGCGGGCTGGCCGGCCGGCTGGGGCTCGAGCTCGGTGACGTGCTGACCTTCACCGTCGGCAGCGCCACCATCGACGGCGAGATCACCAGCCTGCGCGATCTGGACTGGGACAGCTTCCGGCCCAATTTCTACGTGATCTTCCCGCCGGGCGTGCTCGAGCGCTTCGGCCACAGCTACATCACCGCCTTCCATCTGGCGCCCGACGAGCGCGCGCTGCCGGGCCGGCTGGTGCGCGACTTCCCCGGCGTCACCCTGCTCGACGTGGAGGCGATCCTCGAGCGGGTCCGCGAGGTGCTGTCGCAGGTCACCCGGGCCGTGGAACTGGTGCTGGTGCTGGTGCTGCTGGCCGGGATCAGCGTGCTGCACGCCGCCCTGGCCGCCAGCCTGCCGGTGCGCGCCCACGAGGCCGGGCTGCTGCGGGTGTTCGGCGCCGGCGACCGGCTGCTGCGCCGGGTGCAGGGCGCCGAGTTCGCGCTGCTGGGGCTGGCCAGCGGCCTGCTGGCCGCGGCGCTGACCGAGCTGGCCGCGGCCGGGCTCTACGGCGGCTGGCTCGACCTGGCGCCGCGCTGGCATCCGGCGCTGTGGCTGGCGCTGCCGCTGGGCGGGGCGCTGCTGGTCGGCGCCATCGGCCAGTGGCTGTCGCGGGGCATCCGGCGCCGGGCGCCCGCCGAGAGTCTGGGGCTGCTGGGCGAGACATGAGGATGACGGAATGAAGGAATCGCTGCGCTATGCGCTGCTCGAGGCCCAGCTGGAGCTGGCCCGCCAGGCCTCGCGCTCGGTGGTGCTGGTGGTCACCGGCCACGCCGCCGCCGGCAAGACGGCGCTGATCAACGAGCTCAACCATCGCCTCGAGAATCGCCTGACCGAGGTACACGCCCTGGCGCCGAGCAGCGAGGAGCGCGAGCGCCCCTACTGGTGGCGCTACTGGCGCCGCCTGCCGGCCCGGGGGCGGGTCGGCGTGTTCGTCCACGGCTGGTACGGCGATGCGCTGTTCGCCCGTACCGAGCAGCGCCTGGGGGCGGGCGCCTTCCACGACCGGCTGGCCGAGATCCGTGCCTTCGAGGCCGAGCTGGCCGCCGAGAACGTGGCGATCGTCAAGCTGTGGCTGGACATCGACCGCGACATCCAGGGACGCCACCTGAAGGCGCTGTGGCACGACCCTGAGCGGGCCTGGCAGGTCAAGGATCACGACTGGCAGCGCCATCTCCAGTACGACGCCCTGGCCCGGCTGGGCCGCGAGATGCGCGAGGCCACCGAGGCCGATCATGCCCCCTGGCACCGCCTGGCCGGCGGCCCCGGCGAGACGCCGATCAAGGCCCTGGCCCACCGGCTGGTGGCGGCCATGGCGGGCCCGCTGCCCGATGTCGAGTCGCCGGTCACCCCGCCCTCGGCGGGCATCGGGGCGCCGCCGCGGCTGTCGGACCTCGACGCCGCGTCGCCCGAGGCCATGGACAAGTCGACCTATCGGGAACGCCTCAAGGAGGCCCAGGCCCGATTGGCCGGCAACGCCCGCGAGATCCAGCGTCGGCGGATTCCCGTGGTACTGGCCTTCGAGGGCCAGGACGCCGCCGGCAAGGGCGGCTGCATCCATCGCCTGACCTCGGCGCTCGACGCTCGCCAGTATCGCGTCCATCGCATCGCCGCGCCCAGCGAGGCGGAGCGCGCCCACCCCTGGGCCTGGCGCTTCTGGCAGCGGTTGCCGCTGGATGGCCGGGTGGCGATCTTCGATCGCTCCTGGTACGGCCGGGTGCTGGTGGAACGCGTCGAGGGCCTGGCCGAGCCGGCCGCCTGGCGCCGCGGCTATGACGAGATCCGCCGCTTCGAGCGCCAGCTGCTGGCCCATGGCGCGGTACTCGGCAAGCTGTTCCTGGCGGTCGACAAGGACGAGCAGCTGCGCCGCTTCCGTGCGCGCGCCGAGACGCCCCACAAGCGCCACAAGCTGACCGAGGAGGACTGGCGCAATCGCGAGCGCTGGGACGATTATCGGCGGGCGATCGACGACATCTTTGTGCATACTCATGACGTCGACGGGGGCTGGGCCCTGATCGATGCCAATGACAAGCGCCGCGCCCGGCTGGCGGTGCTGGACCACGTCAACCGCCTGCTCGAGGCGCGTCTCGCCGAACCGCGCTGACGCCCCCCAGGCGCGATCACCAGGGAGGTGAACCCCATGCGCAAGTCCTTGATGCGTAACGTCCTGATGCGCAAGCCCCTGATACGTCAGGCTCCGTCACGGGCCGCCGCGCTCGCCGCCGTTCTCGCCGCGCTGCCCTGCGGCCTGGCCCAGGCCGATGCCGAGCGCCTCGAGGCCGACCTGCGCGAGCGCTTTGCCGCCGCCGGCGAGTTCTCGATCGGCGAGGTCTCCGACAGCCTGCTCGGCGGCGAGACCCGCGCCGAGGACCTGAGCCTGGTCGACGTCGACGGCTCGCGGCTGGACGTGGCCCGCTACGTGGTCGAGGGCGACTACGAGGACCCCGAGGCGATCGTCATGGAGGGCCTGCGGCTCGAGCGCACCGGCCGCGATGCGGGCGTGCTGACCGCCGACCGGCTGCGCCTCGACGGCCCCGGCGGGCCGCTGCCCTGGCACGAGGACCGGCTGGGCGATGCGGCCTTCGAGGCCGACGCTCTGAGCGCCGAAGGGCTGCGCCTGGCGCTCGAGTCGGCGCTGATCACCTCCGCCGACGGCAAGAAGACCCTGAGCCCGCAGGTGCCGACGAGCGGCTGGCTGACGGCGCAGCGGCTCGAGGCCGAGGGGCTCACGGCGACCGGTGTCGGCCGCCTGGAGATGAGCGGCATCGAGGGCCACGCCGAGGGGCTGGAGGATCTGGGGGCGGGAGACCTCACCCTGGCCTCGCTGAGCCTCGAGGGCCTGAGCCACCCGCCGGGCGATCCCGAGGCGGCGACCCTGGATCGCTTCGAGCTGAACGACATGTCGATCGTCGCCGATCATCTGGTGGCCGATCTGGCACGCTTGAGCGTCGACGGCGACATGCACGACGGCGAGGGCCGTGCCCGGCTCGAGGCCCTCGAGCTGGACCTGGCGCGGATGATCGAGCTGGCCCCGGCCGAGGAGCGCACCCGGCTGCGCCTGGCCAGCAACGTGCTCACCGGCGGCAGCGGGCAGCTGCGGCTGGACGCCGAGTTCGACGGCCGCTGGGAGGCGCTGGGCCAGAAGAGCCTGCTCTCCGGCGACGGCACGATCACCGCCGCCGACGCCTTCCGCTGGGCGTTTGACAGCGAGCTGCCGGTGCGCCTGCCCGATGGCGTCGAGCCGGCGACCTATCTGGCCGAGATGACCGACCTGAGCGGGGTCACCCTGCTCGGCGGGCGCATCGAGACCACCCTCGGCGATCTGGGCCTGTTCGGGCGCATGCCGGCGGTGATGGCCGCCAGCCGCGGCGTGAGCGAGGCCGAATTCCTCGATCAGGCGCGCACCCAGGCCAGGGGCTTCGGGACCATGCTCGGGCCCGAATTCGGCCAGCTGCTGGACGGCCTGGTGGACATGATGGAGGGCCGGGCCAGCGAGGTGACGGTGGCGCTGACCCTGCCGCCGGAGAGCGACGCCGACGTGCTCGCCGCCGACCCGCTGGGCCTGCCGAGCAAGCTCTCGATGGCGGTGGAGACGCGCTGAGCCGCGCGGCGCGGGAGCCTTCAGAATTACTGAAGCGCACATGAGAAATCATGGGGCGCCGCATGACGGGGTTTCATGTGAAAGCCGCCATACGCTGGGGTATGATGGCGGCCTTCGATTTCCCCGTTGATGCGAGGTTTCCCGCCGATGTTCAGCCGTGACATGCAGATTGCCGGTTTCGATGATGCCCTGTTCGATGCGATGCAGAAGGAAAGCACGCGTCAGGAAGCGCACATCGAGCTGATCGCTTCCGAGAACTATGCCAGCCCCCGCGTCATGGAGGCCCAGGGCAGCCAGCTGACCAACAAGTACGCGGAAGGCTATCCCGGCAAGCGCTACTACGGCGGCTGCGAGTACGTCGACGTGGTCGAGCAGCTGGCCATCGATTACGCCAAGGAACTGTTCGGCGCCACCTACGCCAACGTCCAGCCGCACTCCGGCTCCCAGGCCAACGGCGCCGTCTTCCAGGCGCTGGTCACCCCGGGCGACACCGTGCTGGGCATGAGCCTGGACGCCGGCGGTCACCTGACCCACGGCGCCAAGCCGAACTTCTCCGGCAAGCACTACAACGCCGTGCAGTACGGCATCGACGAGAACGGCCGCATCGACTACGACCAGGTCGCCGAGCTGGCGCGCGAGCACCAGCCGAAGATGATCATCGCCGGCTTCTCCGCCTACTCCCAGATCATCGACTGGGCCAAGTTCCGCGAGATCGCCGACGAAGTGGGCGCCTACCTGCTGGTCGACATGGCTCACATCGCCGGCCTGGTGGCCGCCGGGGTCTACCCGAGCCCGCTGCCCCACGCCCACGTGGTCACCACCACCACCCACAAGACCCTGCGCGGCCCGCGCGGCGGCCTGATCCTCTCCAGCGAGGGCGACGAGGCGGTCGAGAAGAAGCTGCAGGCCGCGGTCTTCCCGGGCATCCAGGGTGGCCCGCTGGAGCATGTCATCGCCGCCAAGGCGATCTGCTTCAAGGAAGCCATGGCGCCCGAGTTCAAGACCTACCAGGAGCAGGTGCTGAAGAACGCCAAGGCCATGGCCGGCGTGTTCATCGAGCGCGGCTTCGACATCGTCTCCGGCGGCACCGAGGACCACCTCTTCCTGCTGTCCCTGGTCAAGCAGGGCGTGACCGGCAAGGACGCGGACGCCGCCCTGGGCCGCGCCCACATCACCGTCAACAAGAACGCCGTGCCGAACGACCCGCAGAGCCCGTTCGTGACCTCCGGCCTGCGCATCGGCACCCCGGCGGTGACCACCCGCGGCTTCACCGAGGCCGAGTGCGGCGAGCTGGCCGGCTGGATCTGCGACATCCTCGACGTGCTGGCCAAGGGCGAGGACACCTCCGCCATCGAGGCCGAGGTCAAGGGCAAGGTCGAGACCGTCTGCGGCCGTCTGCCGGTCTATCGCTAAGCGCCTGACCCGCACCCCAGCGTCAAGCAGCGCCCCGTCCCGGTTCGTCCGGGACGGGGCGCTTGCGTCTGTGGCTTCCCGTCTGGCGTTTCAGGCCCAATAGGCGGCCGCGAATCCCGCCTGTTCGACGCTTCGGCGGGGCGGGGCAGGCGTTAGGCTTGGCGCTCCGCCACGTCATTGCCGAGTCGAGCCATGCAGCATCCCCGCGGCCTGTCCCGCCACGAGTCCCTCCTGCCGGATCATCACCACGACGAGAGCGGTCACGGCTGGATGGTCAGCTATATCGACGTGCTGACCCTGCTGGTCGCGCTGTTTGTGCTGATGATCGCGCTGACGCATCGCTCCGACGACGCCGCGCCGGACGCGGACGAGACGGTGATCGCCGAGGTGGCCGAGCCCGGCAGCGCGTCGCGTCGTCTCGGCGTGCCGCTGCCGGCGGAGCTGAGTCAGGCCATGGAGATCCCGACGGCGCCGGCCCGCTTCGCGAGCCTGGCGCCATCCGCGATCACCGCGGCCCTGGGCGTGGCCGGGTTGCCGTCGCGGGCGGTCGTGCCGGCACCGCCCGCGCTGCTGGCCCGCCAGCAGGCCGTCGTCGACGAGGCCGAACCGATGCCGACGCTGCCGATGCTGGCGCTGCCCGAGGGTCATGATGCCGAGGCGCCACTGGCCGACTACATGGTGATCCTCACCGACCGGCTGCCCGCCGGCGTGGCGCCGGCTCCGGAGGCCGCCGAGACGCTGACCCTCGCCGCCCGCGAGGTCGCCGAGGCGGTGGCCGCCGCGCCTTACCTGCCGGATCTCGACGGCGTCGAGGTGTCTCGGGTGCCGGAGGGCGTGCGCCTGCGGGTCGAGGACCGGCTGCTGTTCCCCTCCGCTCAGGCCGAGCTCACCGACGAGGGCCGGGCACTGGTCGCCGAGCGGCTGCGCGAGGTGGTGGCCCGCCAGCCCGGCGAGGTCGAGGTCCAGGGCCACACCGACAGTCGGCCGATCCAGACGCCGCGCTTCCCTTCCAACTGGTCGCTGTCCAGCGCCCGAGCCATCGCCATCGTCGAGGCGCTGATCGAGGACGGCGTCGATCCCGCGCGGCTCAAGGCCGTGGGCCTGGCCGACACCCGTCCGCTGGCCTCCGATGACACCGCCGAGGGGCGCGCCCGCAACCGCCGGGTCGAGGTGGTCATCCAGGCACGCTGACGCCGCCTTTACGGCGTCCGGCGCTTTCTTTCCTGCTTACCAGCCCAGCATGCCGCGCAGGTCGTTGTTCATCGGCAGCCGCATGCTGGCCGCGCTCAGCACCATGGCGTCGCTGCTGCGGATCAGCCGCATGCTCATGTACAGGTTCTGCTCGCTCTGGGCGTAGGTGCCCACCAGGATGGCGCGGGCGCCGTGGTTGGCGGTCAGCCGTTGCGCCTGGCGCGACAGCATCAGCTCGCCGGTCTGTTCCTGGATGAACAGGCTGCCGCGCATTCTGACCTCGCGAACGTCCAGCCCGGCCTGAGTCAGCGAGGACGCGGCGATCTCGGTGGCCATGCGTCCTAGGGTGGAGGAACGGCTGAGATCGTCGATATCGGCGAAGGAGGCGGCGATGATCGGGTCGTAGCGTTCAAGGCCGGGATTGGCCTCGACCATCTCGGCCGCGGCCTCCTCGATGACCTCGTTCAGCGTCGGCGGTGGGGGAGGATCGTCATTGCCCATGCCGGGCAGGTTGGCGCAGGCACTGAGGGTCAGTCCCAGGGCGATGGCCGGCAGCAGTCGCCGGCAGGAGCGCAGAGTAGGAAGCATGGCGAGGCTTACCATTGTGAGGAGACCGAGACGCTGGGCGGGGGCGGCGGCGCTTGTCTGACCGCCCGGTCGGGGGCGTACTGATCGCGATCGCCGCGGTTGACGTAGTAGAGGTTGGAGGAGGAGTACAGGATCTCGGTGCCGTCCAGCACCTGGGTGGTGATGATCACCTCCTCGTTGCCGGTATGGGTCCAGCTGCCGCTGACCACATCGGCCCCCATCGCGGCGGGAATGAGCCCCAGTGCGGGTTCGGCCCAATGGTTGATGGGAATCGTGGCCACGGCGACGCCGGCCGCCAGGGCGGTGAAGGCGCCTTCCGGCGGCCTGACGAAGCCGCGGTCTCGGTGCTCCACCAGTTCGACGTCGAAACGCACCTCGAGGGCGTTCAGCGGGTCGAGCGTCACCGGGGCGCCGCCGCTGACCAGTTCGCTGGTCAGCAGGGCGCGGTATCCCCGGGCGAATTCGCCGTTCTCCGGCGCCGAGGCTGGGGTCAGGTAGAGCGGCCGGAAGCGCAGGCGTTCGCTGTCGAGCATGCGGTCGGCCTCGTGGCGGGCCAGCACCTCCCAGTGGTGGGCGGCCTGCATGCGCTGCTGCTCGCTGTAGGGATAGGTCGTGGCCACGGGAGCCTGGCTCATTTGGCGATAGAGGCAGCCCGTCTGCAGGGCGGCCAGCGCCAGGACCAGACAGCTTCGGGCGAGTCGACGTGATGCGAACACCGGCGGTTCCTTTTCTCGATGCGATGGTGGCGGATGCGATGCTTGTCGAGGGTATCGGCCGCGCCGACGATGACTTGAGCCAAGGCGCGTCGGGCGTGGTTTGGTTATGCTCGAAGAGGAGTCCCAGGGCGCGCAGGGGAGGTGGTCATGTCGAGCTTGACCTTTCTGGGGGCGGTGGGCGAGGTCACCGGCTCTCGCTATCTGCTCGAGGTGGACGGCGAGCCCCGTCCTCACCGGCTGCTGCTGGAATGCGGCCTGCACCAGGGGGGACGCGAGGCCGAAGGCGCCAATGCCGTGCCCTTCGGACGCCTGGCCGAGGAGCTCGAGTCGGTGGTGCTCTCCCACGGCCATCTCGACCACGCCGGGCGCTTGCCCAGGCTGGTCCGCGAGGGCTATCGGGGGCCGATCCATTGCACCGCGGATACCGCCGAGCTGCTCGAGATCATGCTGGTCGACGCCGCCTTCGTGATGGCCAAGGACGTGGAGTGGGAGAACCGCTGGCGGTCGCGGGCCGGCAAGCCCGCCATCGAGCCGCTCTACGACGAGGACGACGTGGCCCGCACCCTGGCCCAGTGCGAACCCCACCGCTACGGCCAGCCGGTGGCGTTGCCCGGCGGCGTCACCCTGGTGTTCCGCGATGCCGGCCACATCCTCGGCTCGGCGATGGTCGAGCTGGCGATTCCCTCCGGTGGCCAGCGGCGGCGGCTGGTATTCTCCGGCGACCTGGGCAACCCCGACTCGGTGCTGATGAAGGACCCGGAGAAGGTCCATGACGCCGATGTGGTGCTGATGGAGAGCACCTACGGCGATCGCGATCATCGCCCCCTCGACGACACCCTCGAGGAATTCCGCCGGGTGCTCGAGGAGGCCCACGCCGACGGCGGCAACGTGCTGATCCCGGCCTTCGCGGTGGGGCGCACCCAGGAGATCCTCTACCACCTGAGCGTGCTCTACCACGCCGGGCGCCTGCCCCAGCAGCTGGTGTTCCTCGACAGCCCCATGGCGATCCGCGTCACCGAGCTCTATGGGCGCAAGCGCAAGGCGCTCGACCCCGAGGACCTGAAGGTGCTCAACGTCGCCGCCCACGGCGACCCCGATCAGTACCTGCCGAACCTGCGCCTGACCCGCGACGTGGAGGAGTCGATGGCCATCAACCGCATCCACGGCGGGGCCATCATCATCGCCGGCTCGGGCATGTGTACCGGTGGGCGCATCGTCCATCACCTGCGCTACAACCTGGAACGTGAAAGCACTCACCTGGTGATCGTCGGCTTCCAGGCCGAGGGCACCCTGGGGCGCCAGCTGGTCGAGGGGGCCGAGCGGGTGCGGGTGCTGGGCGAGGACCTGGCGGTCAAGGCCCGGATACACACCCTGGGCGGCTTCTCGGCCCATGCCGGCCAGCAGGAGCTGATCGGCTGGGCGGGCGCCTTCCACGATCGGCCCCGGTTCTTCCTGGTGCACGGCGAGCCCGGGGCCCAGCGGGCGCTGCAGGCGGCGTTGGCCGAAGCCGGCATCGAGGCGGAGATAGCGACCTACCGTCAGCGCATCGAACTCTGATTGCTCGCCGACTTTTCCAGCCAGGCTCCCATCTTGCTTCATGGCGCACAGGTGCTGCGTCTGGCCTATGGCGCAGTGCTATCTGCCGGCGCGCTATATATAAAAAATAAATCTAACGTTAGAACAAAATATCTTGTTATGCTGCGGCTATCGCCAACCGCCATCGGGACGCGCCGCGTCCGTCGCTCTTCACCCTCTGCTGCACACGGAGGCACCCCATGTCCCAGCAGCCCATCGTCACGGCCTTCTTCGACGAGCCCACCAACACCTTCAGCTACGTGGTCCGCGACGCGGACTCCACGGCCTGCGCCATCCTCGATTCGGTGCTCGACTTCGACTATGCCGCCGGCCACACCGACGTGCGTTCGGCCGACGCCATCATCGCCTTCATCGCGCGCCAGGGGCTCAGCGTCGAGTGGGTGCTCGAGACCCACGTCCACGCCGACCACCTCTCGGCGGCGCCCTACCTGCACCAGAAGCTCGGCGGCCGCACCGGCATCGGCGCGCGCATCGTCGAGGTGCAGGAGATCTTCGGCAAGGCCTTCAACGCCGGCACCGAGTTCGCCCGCGACGGCAGCCAGTTCGACCGCCTGTTCGAGGAGGGCGACACCTTCGCCATCGGCGGCCTCGAGGGCCGGGTGCTGCACACCCCGGGCCACACGCCGGCCTGCCTGACCTACGTGATCGGCGACGCGGCCTTCGTCGGCGACACCCTGTTCATGCCCGACTACGGCACCGCGCGCTGCGACTTCCCCGGCGGCGATGCCCGCACCCTCTATCGCTCCATCCAGAAGGTGCTGGCGCTGCCTGCCGAGACGCGGCTGTTCCTGTGCCATGACTACAAGGCGCCGGATCGCGAGGCGTTCCGGCACGAGACCAGCGTGGCCGAGCAGCGCGCGCATAACATCCACGTCCACGAGGGCGTCGGCGAGGACGACTTCGTGACCCTGCGCACCGAGCGCGACGCCACCCTGGGCATGCCGCGGCTGATCATCCCCTCGGTGCAGGTCAACATGCGCGCCGGCGAGATGCCGCCGGCCGAGGACAACGGCCAGGTCTACCTCAAGGTGCCGCTCAACCGTTTCTGATGTCGGGAGACCCTGTCATGAGCGCTAGACCACGATGACGCCCTCACGCTGGATTCCGCTGATCGGCTGGCTGCACGGCTACCGCCGCGGCACCCTGGCCCGGGACCTGCTGGCGGCGGTGATCGTCACCTTGATGCTGGTGCCCCAGGCCCTGGCCTATGCGCTGCTGGCCGGCCTGCCGCCGGAGGTGGGGCTCTATGCCAGCATGCTGCCGCTGGTCCTCTACGCGATCTTCGGCACCAGCGCCACCCTGGCGGTGGGGCCGGTGGCGGTGGCCTCGCTGATGACCGCCTCGGCGCTGTCCGCCATCGCCACGCCGGGCAGCGCCGAGTACGTGGGCGGTGCCCTGGTGCTGGCGGCGCTCTCCGGGGCGATGCTGGTGGCCATGGGGCTGCTGCGGCTGGGCTTTCTGGCCAACTTCCTGAGCCATCCGGTGATCTCGGGCTTCGTCACCGCTTCGGGGATCCTGATCGCCGCCAGCCAGCTGCGCCACCTGCTCGGCGTCGAGGCCTCGGGCCACACCCTGGTCGAGATGGTCATGGCGCTGGTCGCCGCGCTGGGCGCGGTCAATCCGGCCACCCTGGCGATCGGCGTCGGTGTCTGGGGCTTCCTGGTGCTGTGCCGGCGCTATCTCAAGGGCGGGCTGCGACGCCTGGGGCTGTCGGCCTCGGTCGCCGATCTCGTGGCCAAGGCCGCGCCGGTCTCGGCGGTGATCGTCACCACCCTGCTGGCCTGGGCACTGGGGCTCGGCGAGCGCGGCGTGGCGCTGGTCGGCGAGGTGCCGGGCGGGCTGCCGTCGCTGGCGCTGCCGAGCCTCGAGCCGGGGCTGTGGTCGAGCCTGGCGCCGGCGGCGCTGCTGATCAGCCTGGTGGGCTTCGTGGAGTCGGTGTCGGTGGCCCAGACCCTGGCCGCCAAGCGCCGCCAGCGCATCGACCCCAACCGCGAGCTGATCGCCCTGGGGCTGGCCAACCTCGGCGCCGGCACCAGCGGCGGCTCGCCGGTGTCCGGCGGCTTCTCGCGCTCGGTGGTCAACTTCGAGGCCGGGGCCGCCACGCCGCTGGCCGGCGCCTTCACGGCGTTGGGCATCGCCGTGGCGACCCTGACGCTGACCGCGCCGCTGGCCTTCCTGCCCAAGGCCACGCTGGCCGCCACCATCATCGTCGCCGTGGGCACCCTGATCGATCTGCCCGCCATCCGCCGCACCTGGGCCTATTCCCGGGCCGACGGCGTGGCCATGCTGGCGACCCTGACGCTGACCCTGGTGCACGGCGTGGAGAGCGGCATCCTGGCCGGCGTGGCGCTGTCGCTGGGGCTGCATCTGTACCGCACCAGCCGCCCGCACAGCGCCGTGGTGGGGCGGGTACCCGGCAGCGAGCACTTCCGTAACGTGCAGCGCTACGACGAGGTGGAGACCGACGAGCGCCTGGCTATCCTGCGGGTCGACGAGAGCCTCTACTTCGCCAACGCCCGCTATCTGGAGGACACGGTGATGGCGCTGGCGGCCCGCCAGCCGGGCCTCGAGCACCTCGTGCTGGCCTGCCAGGCGGTCAACGTGATCGACGCCTCGGCGCTGGAGAGCCTGGAGGCGATCAACCGGCGGCTGAAGGACGCCGGGGTGGCGCTGCACCTGGCGGAGGTCAAGGGGCCGGTGATGGATCGCCTGGCGGCCACCGACTTCTGCCACGAGCTCGGCGGCCGGGTGTTCCTGAGCACCTTCGATGCCTGGCAGGCGCTGCATGAAGGTGAGGCCGTGGCGAACGCGACGCCCGGCAGGATGACGGAAAAGGAGACATGACGGTGGACATGACGGCAAGCCTTCACGGCCTGATCGGCGGAGTGCTGATCGGCCTCTCGGCGACCTGGCTGATGATATCGCTGGGGCGCATAGCCGGCATCAGCGGCATCCTCGGCACCCTCTTCACCGCGCGCCCCAGGGGCGACAGCGGCTGGCGGCTGGCCTTCCTGCTGGGGCTGGTATCGGGGCCGGCGCTGGTGATCCTGGCCGGCGGCGGGCTCGGCAACGTGGCGGGGCAGGCCGGGGCGGTGATCGGCGCCCCCGCCGGCGGGGTGATGACCATGCTGGTCGCCGGCCTGCTGGTGGGCGTGGGCACCGGCATCGGCAGCGGCTGCACCAGCGGCCACGGGGTGTGCGGCCTGGCCCGGCTGTCGCCGCGCTCGATGGCGGCGACCCTGGTGTTCCTGGCGGTGGCGATCGTCACCGTGTTCGTGGTCCGGCACGTGATTGGAGGTGGCGCATGAGATCCGTGATGGCCTATATCGCCGGGCTGCTGTTCGGCCTTGGACTCGCGATCTCCGGCATGACCGACCCGGCGCGGGTGCTCGGCTTTCTCGACGTCGCCGGCGACTGGGACCCGACCCTGATGTTCGTGCTCGGCGGCGCCGTGGTCACCAACTTCGTCGGCTATCGGCTGGCCATGCGGCGGCCGAATCCGCTGTTTGCCAGCGTCTTTCAGCTGCCGACCCGGCGCGATCTGGACGGGCGGCTGCTCGGTGGCGCGGCGCTGTTCGGCGTCGGCTGGGGGCTCTCCGGCTACTGCCCGGGGCCGGCCTTCGCCTCGGTCTCGGGCATCACCCTGCCGCTGGCCGCCATGCTGGTCGCCATGGTCGTCGGCTGGTTTATCGCCCGGCGGGTGTAGGCGCGAATGTTGATGGCGCGGTGATCAGGGGCGCGGGCCGAGGATCTCGGTCAGTGCCTCGTCGCTCGGCATGCCCTGGGTGGTCTTCAGCAGGCCGCCGCCCTGCGGGCGGTCCTGTCGATAGACGATGCCCGGGGTGGCGACCAGGCCGAGGCCGTCCATCAGGTTGTGGTTCTCCTGCAGCGCCAGCTCCAGCGGGCGGGGCAGGGCGTCGAGGATCTCCACCGTGTCGCCGCGCTCGTGGTCGGCCAGCGCCGCGGCGGGATCGTCGGCGGCCAGCAGCGAGACCGCCTTGCGCGGGCTGTCGGCGGCGAGGATGCCGACCATCACGTGGCGCAGCTGGACCTCGCCGGCCTCCACCCAGGGGCGGGCGGCCTGCCAGAACTGGCGGCAGTAGGGGCAGTTGGGGTCGGTGAACACATAGACGATGCGCTCGGCGTCGTCGCGGCCGTCGGCGATCCAGGCGCTCTGCTCGAGCTCGCCCCAGGTCTCGGCGTCCTTTGGCGCGCGCACCAGGCGGTCCAGCGGCGCCCGGGAGAGGTTCTCGCCCTCGGCGTCCACCAGATTGCCGATCACCGCATGCTGGCCGCCCTCGGTGACGAAGATCGTCATCGGCTGGCCGCCGGCGCTGGCGGCGTAGCCGGTCAGCCCGTCGGGCGCCTCGAAGCGGCCGTGTATCGTCAGACCCTCGGCCTCGAGGGCCTGGAGCGGGGCGGGGAGTTCGTCGGCGGACGCGACGAGGGGCAGCAGCAGGGCGGCCGGCAGCAGGCGGCGGGGCAGGGCGCGCATGGCGATCCTCCTTGAACGGGTGACCCTCTCCAGACAGCGATGCGCTCCCGGGGTTCGCTGGGGCTTCGGGGCCAAAACCGTTACAATGTGGCGACCATCGTCCTCGACCCGGAACCCTGCTTATGCACTGTCCCTTCTGCGGCGCCTCCGACACCCGCGTGACCGATTCCCGACTGGTCGTCGACGGCGATCAGGTGCGGCGGCGGCGCCAGTGCGCGGCCTGCGGCGAGCGCTTCACCACCTACGAGACCGCCGAGCTGGTGATGCCGCGGGTGATCAAGGGCGACGGGTCCCGGGAGCTGTTCGACGAGGCCAAGCTGCGCGCCGGCATGCTGCGCGCCCTGGAGAAGCGCCCGGTTAGCGCCGAGTCGATCGAGGCCGCGGTGGAGCGCATCCGCCAGACCCTGCGCGCCCGCGGCGAGCGCGAGATCCACGCCCGGGACGTCGGCGAGGAGGTCATGCATGCCCTGAAGCGCCTCGATCAGGTGGCCTACATCCGCTTCGCCTCGGTCTATCGCCGCTTCCAGGACATCGACGAGTTCCGCGCCGAGATCGACCGCCTGGCCCAGGAGCCGAGCTTCCAGCCCGACGGGTCCGGTGAATCATGAGCGCGGTGGTCCGTTCCCCCGAGCGCTGGATGGCCCGTGCCCTGGTGCTGGCCCGGCGCGGCCTCTATACCACCGACCCCAACCCGCGGGTGGGTTGCGTGCTGGTCAAGGACGGCCGCCGGGTCGGCGAGGGCTGGCACCAGCGTGCCGGCGAACCCCACGCCGAGGTTCACGCCCTGCGTGACGCCGGCGAGGCCGCCCGAGGCGCCACCGCCTACGTCACCCTGGAACCCTGTTCCCACCACGGCCGCACCGGCCCCTGCGCCGAGGCGCTGGTCGAGGCCGGCGTGGCGAAGGTGGTGGTGGCCATGCGCGACCCCAACCCGCTGGTGGCCGGCAACGGCGTCGCCCGGCTGCGCGCGGCCGGCATCGAGGTCGAGGTCGGCCTGCTCGAGGCCCAGGCCCGCGCGCTGAATCCCGGCTTCATCTCGCGCATGGCCGAGGGCCGGCCCTTCGTGCGGCTGAAGATGGCGATGAGTCTCGACGGACGCACCGCCATGCGTTCCGGCGAGTCCCAGTGGATCACCGGGCCCCGGGCGCGCTGCCAGGTGCAGCGCCTGCGGGCCCGCTCCAGCGCGGTGATCACCGGCGTCGAGTCGGTGATCTTCGACAACTCCCGGCTGACCCTGCGCGCCGATCAGCTCGAGCTGCCCGATGCGGAGGCGATCGCCGCCCGCCAGCCGCTGCGGGTGGTGGTCGACTCGCGCCTGCGTCTGCCCGAGGCGGCGGCCTGCCTGCGCGAGCCGGGCCGCACCCTGGTGGCCACCGTCGACGGCCACGACGCCGAGCGCCGTGCTCGGCTCGAGGCCGCCGGCGCCGAGGTGCTGGCGCTGCCCGCGGGCGAGGACGGCCGCGTCGACCTGGCGGCCCTGCTGGCCCACCTCGCCGAACGCGAGGCCATCAACGAAGCGCTGCTCGAGACCGGCGCGACCCTGGCCGGCGCCATGCTGGACGCCGGCCTGGTCGACGAGATGCAGCTGTTCGTCGCCCCGACCCTGCTCGGCGGCGAGGCACGGCCGCTGTTCGCGCTGCCGGGCCTCGAGACCATGGCCGAGCGGAAGCCGCTGGAGATCCTCGACATCCGCGCCGTGGGTCGCGACTGGCGCATCACCGCGCGCCCCGCCTGAGGGCAGGACGCGCCTCCTCGCCGCGCCGTTCCGAGGACGTCGCCCGGCCGCCCGATGGGCGCCGTCGGGCGAGCCGCTACTAGCGCCGGCGGTCACGCCACGGTACCCTGACGCGGTTTCGAGCGGACGACGCCCGACGGCGACTTCGGTGTCGTCGCGTCGCGACGACCGCAGCAGAGTCAATGGAGATTCCATGGAGCACTCCTCCTCCGGGGGCCTGGCCCCCATCGCCGAACTGATCGAGGACATCCGCCAGGGGCGGATGGTGATCCTGATGGACGATGAGGATCGCGAGAACGAGGGCGATATCATCATGGCCGCCGAGAAGGTGGAGGCCGAGCACATCAACTTCATGGCGCGTCACGCCCGCGGCCTGATCTGCCTGCCGATGACCCGCGAGCGCTGCGAGCGCCTGCAGCTGCCGCTGATGGTGCGCGACAACGGCTCCGGCTTCGGCACCAAGTTCACGCTCTCCATCGAGGCCGCCGAGGGCGTCAGCACCGGAATCTCCGCCGCCGATCGCGCGCGCACCGTCCAGGCGGCGGTGGCCCGTGACGCCGAGCCGACCGATATCGTCCAGCCCGGCCACATCTTCCCGCTGATGGCCGAGCCCGGCGGCGTGCTGCGCCGCGCCGGCCACACCGAGGCCGCCTGCGACCTGTCGGCCCTGGCCGGCCTGGACCCCAGCGGCGTGATCTGCGAGGTGATGAACGAGGACGGCAGCATGGCGCGCCGCCCCGAGCTCGAGGCCTTCGCCCGCGAGCACGGCCTGAAGATGGGCACCATCGCCGACCTGATTCACTATCGCATCCACAACGAGCAGACCGTCGAGTCGCTGGAGTCGATGCCGGTGCAGACGCCCCACGGCGAGCTGACCCTGCACGTGTTCCGCGATCGCATCCAGGGCGCCCATCACCTGGCGCTGGTCAAGGGGCGCCCGCATCCCGAGGACCTGACCACGGTGCGCGTGCATCTGTCCAACGTGATGCGCGACCTGCTGCTGCTGCAGAAGGGCGAGCACGACAGCTGGACCGCCCACGAGGCGATCGCCGAGGTTGCTGGCGCCGAGCACGGGGTCTTCGTGCTGCTCGACGACGGTCGCCCGCAGCAGGATCTTCACGACCTGCTCGAGGTCTTCCTGGAGCGTCGCCGGGCGCCGCGCACCACCGATTCCGATGGCGCCGGCAACTACCTCACCATCGGTACCGGGTCGCAGATCCTGCGCGAGCTGGGCGTGGGCCGCATGCGCCTGCTCAGCTCGCCGTGGAAGTTCTCGGCGCTGTCGGGCTTCGACCTGGAAGTGATCGAACGCGTCGAGCCCGGCCAGACGCCGGCCGCCGAGGGTGACGACGGCGCCTGACGCCTTCATCCGACATCTCGCCGGGGCGCCGACCGTCGCGCGCCCCGGCGATTCCGTTTTCATCGGGTTCAGCAGGAAAGAGACCATGCAACCGATTCCCCAAGTCGAAGGCAGCTTCGTCAACGTCGATGGCCGCTACGTGATCGTGGTGGGCCGCTTCAATCATCATGTGGTGGACAGCCTGGTCGAGGGCGCCGTGGACAGCCTGACGCGTCACGGCGTCGACGAGGAGAACATCGACATCGTGCACACCCCGGGGGCCTGGGAACTGCCGCTGGCCATCAAGCGGGCGCTGCAGGTGGTCCGCCCCGATGCGGTCATCGCCCTGGGCGCGGTGATCCGCGGCGGCACGCCGCACTTCGAGCACGTGGCCGGCGAATGCAACTCGGCCATGAGCCGCCTGCAGCTGGAGTTCGACACCCCGGTGGCCAACGGCGTGCTGACCGTCAACTCCATCGAGCAGGCGATCGAGCGTGCCGGCACCAAGGCCGGCAACAAGGGCACCGAGGCGGCCATGGCGGCCATGGAAATGGTCTCGCTGCTGCGCCGCTTCGGCGACGGGGAGAACGCCCGATGAGCGAACAGCGTCGCGAACCGTCCAAGGCACAGCTGGCCCGTCATGCGGCCCGTGAACTGGCCGTCCAGGGCCTCTACCAGTGGCAGCTGACCGAGAAGCCGATCGCCGCCGTCGAGGCCGAGTTCCGCAGCCAGATCGCCGACGAGGATCTCGAGGACCACGAGAACTGGCACAAGGTGATGGGCATCGCCGACCTGGCGCTGTTCCACCAGCTGCTGCACGAGGTGGCCCGCCACCGCCGCGAACTGGATGCCACCATCGCGCCGCTGCTCGACCGTCGTCTCGAGGACCTCGACCTGATCGAGCTGGCGATCCTGCGCCTGGGGGCCTACGAGCTCGCCAAGCGCCCCGAGGTGCCGTACCGCGCGGTGATCAACGAGGGCGTCGAGCTGGCCAAGTCCTTCGGCGCCACCGAGGGACACAAGTACGTCAACGGCATCCTCGACAAGCTCGCCGCCAGGCTGCGCGGCGCCGAGGTCTCCGCGCGTCGTCGCTGAAGGCTTCGAACCGATGTCCAGCGAATTCGAGCTGATCGCCCGTCATCTCGCTCCTGGCCCCGCGGCCGATGCCGCGGGGATGAGCCTCGGTGTCGGCGACGACTGCGCGCTGCTCGCGCCCACGCCCGGCACGCGGCTGGCGGTGAGCGTCGACACTTCGGTGGCCGACGTGCACTTTCCCGCCGATGCCCCGGCTTCCACCATCGGCCACCGGGCGCTGGCGGTCAGCCTCAGCGACCTGGCCGCCATGGGCGCCGAGGCGCGCTGGTGCCTGATGTCGCTGACCCTGCCCGAGGCCGATGACGCCTGGGTCGCTGACTTCGCGGCCGGCTTCCACGCCCTGTGCGACGCCAGCGGCGTGACGCTGGCCGGCGGCGACGTCACTCGCGGTGAGCTGGCGGTGGGCGTGACAGTGATGGGCGAGGTGCCCGAGGGCGAGGCCCTGACCCGCTCCGGTGCGCGCCCCGGCGAGGTGATCGCGGTGACCGGGGCGCTGGGCGGCGGCGCCGGCGGTCTGGCCCGTTGGCAGGCCGGCGAGCGCGATCCCGACGATGCCCTGCTGCGCCGCTACCTGCGCCCCGAGCCGCGTCTCGCCGCCGGCCTGGCACTGCGCGAGCTGGCCTCCGCGGCGATCGATGTCTCGGACGGCCTGCTGGCCGACCTCGGTCATCTCTGCGTGGCGTCCGGCGTGGGCGCCGCCCTGACGCCCGAGGCACTGCCGCTGGCCGAGGGGCTCGTGGCGGCACTCGGCGACGACGATGTCATGGACGCGGCCCTGCGCGGCGGCGACGACTACGAACTGCTGGTGACGCTGCCCGAGGCGCACCTCGAACCGGCCCGGGCGCGGCTGGCCGCCGAGGGGCTGGCGCTGACCGCGATCGGTCGCGTCACCGACATCCCGGGGGTCGCCGGCGTCGCCGATGACGGCGCCACGGGCTGGCAGCACTTCTCAGGAGACACGCCATGAACCGCGCCCCCCAGAGCGTCTGGCACCGGCCGGTCCACTTCCTTGCTTTCGGCTTCGGCAGCGGCGCCGTCCCCTTTGCCCCGGGCACCGTCGGTACCCTGGCGGCCATCCCCTTCTACTGGCTGATGTCGGAACTGCCGCTGGGCTGGTACCTGTTCGTGGTGGCCATCACCTTCGTGTGGGGCGTCTGGCTGTGCGAGAAGACCTCTCGCGACCTCGGCGTCCACGACCACTCGGGCATCGTCTGGGACGAGTTCGTCGGCTACTGGCTGACCATGATGGCGGTGCCCTTCTCCTGGGAGGCCGCCCTGTGGGGCTTCGTGGTCTTCCGGGTGTTCGACGTCTTCAAGCCCTGGCCGATCCGCTGGGCCGACCGCCGCGTGGCCGGCGGCTTCGGCATCATGATCGATGACGTCCTGGCCAGCGCCTACGCCTGGTGTACCATGCACCTGTGGTTCTGGCTCCACTGAGGTCGACGCCTCGGCCCGGGGCAGGGCGTCACGTCGACAAGGAGTGAGCGATGCGCAAGGAGCGCCTGATCGTGCCGGTGCTGGCGGTGCTGGCCCTGGCCTGGGCGGTGGCCCAGACCCTCGCCGGCCTGCTGTTCGAGCGCGAGCTCACCCGGCTCGTGGCCGAGCTTCGCCAGGGCGGCGAGCTGAGCGTGCGGCGCAGCGACGTGGAACGCGGCTGGCTGACCTCCCACGGCGTGATCCACCTGGCGCCGCTGTTCGGCAATGCCTGGCATCTCGACGTGGTCTACCGCGCCCGTCATGGCGTGCTGGAGACCCGGCTGGACGGCACCCTGCGCCCCCACGCGCCGGAGATCGAGCCCGCCCAGCGGGCGGTGGGCGCCGCGCCGCCCCGCTGGGACGCCCATTTCCGCCCCTATGCCTCGACCCTCGATGCCACCCTGGAACTCGCCCCCCTGGTCTTTCAGCAGCAGGCGCGCACCCTGACCCTGCAGGGCGGCCGGGTCGCGATCCACGGCGACGTCGGCGACTGGCGGCTGCGCGCGCGGCTCGCCGAGCTGCGCCTCGACGACGGCGAGACCCGCCTGAGTGCCGGCCCGCTGGTGCTGGAGAGCCGCTTCGCCTATACCCAGGACGGCTTCCATTTCAATCAGGACGACCACTGGCGTCTCCAGAACCTGGCCTGGCGCTCCCCGGAGCTGGCCTTCGACGCCGCCGAACTCAGTCTGAAGACCCGGACCGTGCTGGATGCCGAGGAGCTGCGTCTGAAGGCCCGGCTCGACGTCGGCGAGGTGTTGTCCGGCGACGAGGTGCTGCTGACCGGCGAGCTGGCGGGCGAGCTGTCGCGCCTGGATGCCGATGCGCTACGCGAGCTGTCGGCCCTGCTGCATCGCGAGGCGTTACTCGGCCATGCCGAGGCGGATGATCATTCCCTGGGCGAGATGCTGACGCCGGCCCTGCGCGAGCTGCTGTCCGATTCCCCGCGGCTGGATATCCTCGAGGCCGACCTCGAGAGCCCCATGCTGGGGCTGTCCCTCGACGGCGAGGGCGTGCTGGTCTTCGACGCCCGCGACCTCGATGCCCTCGACCCGATGGCGCTGAAGTCCGAGGCGGAGCGCGCGGCCTGGCGTGAGCGGGTCGACGGCGACTTCCTGTGGCAGCACCTGCCGCCGGTGATCGCTCTGGGGCTGGGGCTGCCGCTGGACACCCGGGAACTGCAGGTTGACGTGGTGCGCGGCACGGTGAGGATCAACGGTCGCCCGCTGCCGCCGGTGCTCGAACGCTGGCGATGACTTGAAGTTCGGCGTCGTCGCCCGCATTGCGGAAACATCACGGGTCGAGATGTCCCGTCCCTTCAGGATGAGGTACGCATGAGCGAAGACGATCAGCGCTACGAACAGGACGGCCTGGAATGGGTCCAGGCCGACACGGACGACGAGCTGGACCTCGACGAGGGCGCCGGCCACGCGGTGGTGCCGGCCAGCGATACCCTGCCCGAGCGGCTCTACCTGCTGCCGATCCACAATCGTCCCTTCTTCCCCGCCCAGGTCCAGCCGCTGGTGATCAACCGCGAGCGCTGGGAGGACACCATCGGTCGGGTCGGCAACACGCCGCACCACATGGTCGGCCTGGCCTTCGTCGGCGAGGCCGGCGTCGAGGATCTGAGCCCCGGCGACTTCCCCGAGATGGGCACCGCGGTCAAGGTGCACAAGCTGCAGGGCGAGGACTCGCAGCTGCAGTTCATCGCCCAGGGCATGCGCCGCTTCCGCATCCAGCGCTGGCTGTCCAAGGAGCCGCCGTACCTGGTCGAGGTCAGCTATCCCCGCGAGCCGGTGGACGCCGAGGACGAGGAGACCCGCGCCTACGCCATGGCGCTGATCAACGGCATCAAGGAGCTGCTGCCGATCAACCCGCTCTACGGCGAGGAGCTCAAGCACTATCTCAACCGCTTCAGCCCCCACGAACCGGGCCCGCTGACCGACTTCGCCGCCGCCATCACCTCGGCCAAGGGGCCCGAGCTGCAGGACGTGCTGGAGTCGCTGCCGGTGATGGAGCGCATGCAGAAGGTGCTGCCGCTGCTGCGCAAGGAGATCGACGTCGCCCGGCTGCAGAGCGAGATCAGCGAGCAGGTCAACGCCCAGATGCAGGAGCGCCAGCGGGAGTTCTTCCTGCGCGAGCAGCTCAAGATCATCCAGCGTGAGCTGGGTATCTCCAAGGACGATCGCGAGAACGACGTCGATACCTTCCGCGCCCGCCTCGAGGACAAGACGGTACCGGAGCGCGTGCAGGAACGCATCGACGACGAGCTCGACAAGCTCTCGGTGCTGGAGACCGGCTCGCCGGAGTACGGCACCACCCGCCACTACCTGGACTGGCTGACCTCGCTGCCGTGGGGGCTGACCAGCGACGACCAGCTCGACCTGGGCCACGCCCGGGAGGTGCTCGACCGCGACCACGACGGCCTCGCGGACGTGAAGGAGCGCATCGTCGAGTTCCTCGCCGAGGGCACCTTCAAGGGCGACGTCGGCGGCTCGATCCTGCTGCTGGTGGGCCCGCCGGGCGTCGGCAAGACCTCGGTGGGGCGCTCCATCGCCGAGGCGCTGGGCCGCGAGTTCTACCGCTTCTCGGTGGGCGGCATGCGCGACGAGGCCGAGATCAAGGGCCACCGTCGTACCTACGTCGGCGCCATGCCCGGCAAGCTGGTGCAAGCGGTCAAGGAGGTCGGCGTCGAGAACCCGGTGATCATGCTCGACGAGATCGACAAGCTCGGCCAGTCGTTCCAGGGCGACCCGGCCTCGGCGCTGCTCGAGGTGCTCGACCCGGAGCAGAACGTCGACTTCCTGGACCACTATCTGGACGTGCGCCTGGACCTGTCCAAGGTGCTGTTCGTGTGCACCGCCAACACCCTGGACTCGATCCCGGCGGCGCTGCTCGACCGCATGGAGCAGATTCGCCTCTCCGGCTACATCGCCCAGGAGAAGATGGCCATCGCCAAGCATCACCTGTGGCCCAAGCTGCTCGAGCGCGATCGCATCCCCAAGAAGCGCCTCAACCTCACCGACGCCGCGCTGCGCCAGGTGATCGAGGGCTATGCCCGCGAGGCCGGGGTACGCCAGCTCGAGAAGCAGCTGCACCGCATCGTGCGCAAGTCCGCGGTCAAGCTGCTCGAGAACGACCAGCAGACGGTCAAGGTCTCGGTGAAGAACCTCGAGGAGTTCCTCGGCGCACCCACCTTCCGCAAGGAGAAGGTGATGAAGGGCGAGGGCGTGGTGACCGGCTTGGCCTGGACCGCCATGGGCGGCGCGACGCTGTCGGTGGAGGCCGGCAAGGTGCACGCCCTGGATCGCGGCTTCAAGCTCACCGGCCAGCTCGGCGACGTGATGAAGGAGTCCGCCAACATCGCCTACAGCTACGCGCTGGGCCATCTCGGCGAGTACGGCGCCGACCCGGACTTCTTCGACTCCGCCTTCGTGCACCTGCACGTGCCGGAGGGCGCCACGCCCAAGGACGGCCCCTCGGCCGGCGTGACCATGACCACCGCGCTGCTGTCGCTGGCCAAGCACCGGCCCATCGACCGGCCGCTGGCGATGACCGGCGAGCTGACCCTGACCGGCCACGTGCTGCCGGTGGGCGGCATCCGCGAGAAGGTGATCGCCGCCCGCCGCAGCGAGATCTTCGAGGTGATCCTGCCCGAGGCCAACCGCCGCGACTACGAGGAGCTGCCGGACTACCTCAAGGAGGACGTCACGGTGCACTTTGCGGGGCATTATCGGGATGTGGCCAAGGTCGTTTTCGGCTAGCAGGTCATAGGCGAGAGGGCGCCGGAGGCAGGTCGTAGGGAGGGTCCTACGCCATGGGTGAGAAGCACTGCTTCGAACGGGCTGGCCATGGATGGCCAGCACCGGCCCTGCAAGCGGAGCAGGACGCGATAGCGAAGCAGGGCGTAGGTAGCGCCCAGGGAAGGGTTCATAGCGCCTCGCGGAGACCTGTCGCCGGACAAGCCCCGAAGCTTGTCCAGATCGCCCCGACTGTCCTTACTTCGTAACGCGCCCGCCGATGGCATAATGGCGGGCGCGTTTTCGTGTCCGATTCCCCACTTCTCATTTCCTACTTCTCGAACAAACAGGAATGTCCATGGCTCCCAAGGTTCAGGCCGTCGGTGTGGCGCTTGCCGCGCTGCTGGCCGTCGGCGTCGCTCAGGCCGACGAGACCCTCACCGTCTATACCTACGACTCCTTCGTCTCCGAGTGGGGGCCGGGGCCCGGCATCGAGGAGGCCTTCGAGGCCCGCTGCGGCTGCGATCTCGAGTTCGTCGCGCTGCCCGGCGGCGTCGACATCCTCCAGCGGTTGCGTCTCGAGGGGCGGGACACCGCCGCCGACGTGGTGCTGGGGCTCGACATGAACCTGATGGCCGAGGCCCGCGCGCTGGACCTGCTGGCGCCCCACGGCGTCGACGCCGGCGCCCTTGACCTGCCCATCGACTGGAGCGACGACACCTTCCTGCCCTACGACTGGGGTCACTTCGCCTTCGTCTACGACACCGAGCAGCTCGAGACGCCGCCGGAGAGCTTCGAGGAACTGCTCGACGCCCCGGACGACGTCAAGGTGATCCTCCAGGACCCGCGCACCAGCGTCACCGGCCAGGGGCTGCTGCTGTGGATCAGGAAGGTCTACGGCGATCGGGCGCCCGAGATCTGGGCGCGCCTCAACGAGCGGGTGCTGACCGTCACCAACGGCTGGAGCCAGGCCTACTTCTCGCTGTTCATGAACGGCGAGGCTCCGATGGTGCTCTCCTACGCCACCTCGCCGGCCTACCACATGGCCGTCGAGGGCACCGACCGCTACCAGGCCGCCGAGTTCGAGGACGGCCACTACCTGCAGGTGGAGACCGCGGCCCGGGTGGCGGGCAGCGAGCATCCTGCGCTCGCCCGCGAGTTCCTGGCCTTCATGCTGACGCCGGACTTCCAGCGCCATATTCCGCTCGGCAACGTCATGCATCCGGCCATCGACCTCGGCGATGAACTGCCCGAGGTCTATGAGCGGCTGATAGCCCCCGAGAGTCTGACCTTCACGCCCGAGGAGGTGCAGGCCCATCGTCGCGAGTGGATCCGCGAGTGGCGCAACGCCGCCGCCCGATGAGCCCGACCACGCGCTGGGCCACGCATTCGCGCTGGCCCCTGGGGGCCGGCATCGTGGCGCTCATCGCGGTGGCGGGGCTAGGCCTCGGCAGCCTCGGGGCGCTCTTGTGGCAGGCCCGGGAGTTGCATCCGGCGATGCTGTGGCAGGAGCCCTGGCTCGCCGCCGTGCTGCGCTTCACCCTGTGGCAGGCGAGCCTCTCCACGCTGCTGTCGATCGGCCTGGCGATTCCCGTGGCCCTGGCGCTGGCCCGGCGGCCGCGCTTCCTCGGCCGGCGCCTGCTGCTGCGGGCCATGGAGCTGTCGCTGGTGATCCCGAGCCTGATCGCGCTGTTCGGGCTGGTCGCCGTGCACGGCCGGCGCGGCTGGCTGGCGCCGCTGCGCGATTGGCTCGGCGGGCTGCCCGACGGCTATCTCTACGGCCTTTCCGGCATCGTGCTGGCCCACGTCTTCTACAATCTGCCGCTGGCCGCGCGGCTGATGCTGCAGGCGCTGGAAGAGGCGCCGGCGGCCCAGTGGCGTCTGGCCGGCCAGCTGGGGCTGTCTCGCGGCGCGCTGTGGCGGGCGCTGGAGTGGCCGCGGCTGGCGCCGCTGCTGCCGCGCCTCGCCGCGCTGGTGTTCACGCTCTGCTTCACCAGCTTCGCCATCGTCATGACCCTGGGCGGCGGGCCGGCGTCCTCGACCCTGGAAGTGGCGCTCTACCAGGCCATGAAGTTCGACCACGACCTGGCCCTGGCGGCGCTGCTGGCGCTGACCCAGCTGGCGATCTGCCTGACGCTGTGGCTCGTCGCGCTGTCCCGCGGCGGCACGCCGTCGCTGGCGGTGGGGGCGCGTCCGGGCCGGCCCGCGGGGCGCTGGTGGCGCCGCGACGCTCAGGGGCTCTCGCGCCTCAGCGATGCCTTCTGGCTCATCGGGCTGGCCGCGCTGCTGCTGCCGCCGCTGGCGGCGGTGCTGGTGGCCGGCGTGCTCGGCCTGCCGGAGATGCCGCGTGGCGCGAGCCTCTGGCCCGCGGCGCTGCGCAGTTTCTCGATGGCATTCGCCGCCGGGCTCGGTTCGCTGGCGCTGGCCGTGGCGCTGCTCGCCGGGCGCCAGTGGCTGCGGGACCGGCGGCGGCCGCTTCTCGCCGCGCTGATGGAGGGCGGCGGCCAGCTGATCCTGGTGATCCCGGCGCTGGTGTTCGGCACCGGCCTGTTCCTGCTGCTGCGCCCGCGGCTCGGCAGCGGCTGGGAGGGCTACGCCCTGGTGGTGCTGGTCAACGCCTTCATGGCGTTGCCCTTCGCCATGCAGGTGATCCGCGGCGCGCTGCCGGGGCTCTCGGCGCCGGAGCGGCGGCTGGCCGACCAGCTCGGGGTGCGGGGCATGGCCCGGCTGCGCTGGCTGCAGTGGCCGCGGCTGCGCCGCCCGCTGGCCCTGGCGCTGGCCTACGCGATGACGCTGTCGCTGGGTGATTTCAGCGTCATCGCGCTGTTCGGCAGCCCCGCGGCGCCGACCCTGCCGATGCTGCTGTTCCAGCAGCTGGGCGGCTACCGCTGGCAGGGCGCGGCGGCTACCGCGCTGCTGCTGCTGGCCCTGGTGGCGCTGGTGTTCGCCGCGCTCGACCGCCTGACCCGACACTCGCCGCGCTACCCCTGGCGCGATGCCCGATGCCGTCCCCCACAACAGGCCTCGCCGCAAGGACGTTCCGATGCTCGACTGCCATGACCTGACCTTCCACTACACGCGCTGCGATCCCGGTGAGACGCCGGACTTCCGCTTCGCCTTCCGGCTCGCGCCCGGGGAGTGCCTGTCGGTGGAGGGGCCGTCGGGGTCCGGCAAGAGCACGCTGCTGGCGCTGCTGGCCGGCTTCCTCGAGCCCGGCGGTGGGCGGCTCGACTGGGCGGGGGAGGACCTGCTGGCGCGGCCGCCCTGGGAGCGTGGCATCACCACCGTCTTCCAGGAGCACAACCTGTTCGATCACCTGCCGGTGTGGCTCAACGTGGGACTCGGCCTGGCGCCGGACATGAAGCTCAGCCGCGAGCAGCAACGGCGCATCCGCGAGGGGCTGGCCGAGGTCGGGCTCGCGGGGCTCCACGACCGGCTGCCCGACGAGCTCTCCGGCGGCCAGCGCCAGCGGGTGGCGCTGCTGCGCGCGCTGCTGCGGGGCGCGCCGCTGCTGCTGCTCGACGAGCCCTTCACCGGGCTCGACGACGCCACCCGGCGCGGGCTGTGGGCGCTGGTGCGTCGCCAGAAGGCGGCCGGCGTGGCGGTGCTGCTGGTCAGCCACGACCGCGACGACATCGAGGCCCTGGCCGACCGCCGCTGCCGGCTCGAAGGCGGGCGGCTGGTGGCGGTCAGTCCGTCGACAGCGCCGTGAGGGCGGTGTCGGCGAAGTCCAGCAGGGCGCGATAGTGGCGCGCCTCGATGACGTCGCGCACGATCCGCTCGTCGACCTCGAGGTAGTCGTGAACCAATACGTTGCGCAGGCCGATGATGCGTCGCCAGGGCGTGGCGGCTTCGATCAGGCCGGCATCCGCCAGGCGCTGGAAGGCGGTCAGCGCTTCCGCGGAAGTCTGGCCGGTCTCGCGGCGATTCCATTGCTTGGCGAGCCCGATGCAGCTCTCTATCAGCAGCTGGAGGGTGCGCTCGGCGGCGTGTCGTTCCAGTCGCGACCAGGATCGTTCGGCGAGGATGGTCTCGAGTGCCTGTATGTCCTGCTCGCTGTCGGCCAGGTGCTGCCGCTGGGCATGCAGGTAGGCCGGGCTCGGTCGTGTGTCAGGCATTGATGCCCTCCCGGTGCATATAGTCGATTTCCCAGCGCGACATCACGCGCGCCTCCTGGGCCATGCGGACCTGGGGTCGGCGGTCGAGCAGCAGGCGCCCTTCGCTGATGATGCTCCAGCCGAGGGGGATCGGGGCGATCGCCAGATCGACGAGGCTGAGTTGTCCCTCTGGCAGCCCCAGGGCCTGCTGCCAGTCCAGAGCGAGCATTTCCGGGCGCAGTCGCCGTTCCAGCGGGTCTTCCAGCCAGTCGACGAAGGCGATGGCCAGGTCGTAGTCGCTGCCGGCATGGTGGTCGCCACGGGCGCGGGAGCCGTACAGCCATAGGGCGGCGATCTCCTGCTGTGCCCCGGCGAGTGCCCGGAGGGCGTCCAGGGTGGCCGTTTCGGCTGATGACATGATCGATCCTCGTCCGATCGGCAGGGAGGGCATGGCTGTCATCATCCGGGGCGAGGGGGTGTCGCGCAAGCCGCTGGCCTGTCGCCCGGGGGCATGACAGAATCGGAACACTGGACACCAAGACCGCCCGGGACCTCGCCGACGCGTCGCGCGAGCCCATCGTGCTCGTGCGCGAGGCCACGGACGGCAGCAGCATATCAAGAGGACACCATGCCCGAGTATCGCTCCCGCACCACCACCGCCGGCCGCAACATGGCCGGTGCCCGCGCCCTGTGGCGCGCCACCGGCATGAAGGACGACGACTTCCACAAGCCGATCATCGCGGTGGCCAACTCCTTCACCCAGTTCGTGCCCGGCCACGTCCACCTCAAGGACATGGGCCAGCTGGTGGCTCGCGAGATCGAGAAGGCCGGCGGGGTGGCCAAGGAGTTCAACACCATCGCCGTCGACGACGGCATCGCCATGGGCCACGACGGCATGCTCTATTCGCTGCCGAGCCGCGACATCATCGCCGACAGCGTCGAGTACATGGTCAACGGCCACTGCGCCGACGCCCTGGTGTGCATCTCCAACTGCGACAAGATCACCCCCGGGATGCTGATGGCCGCCATGCGCCTCAACATCCCGGTGATCTTCGTCTCCGGCGGCCCCATGGAGGCCGGCAAGACCAAGCTGCTCGACCACGGCCTGGACCTGGTCGACGCCATGGTCATGGCCGCCGACGACTCGGTGGACGACGAGACCCTGAGCGAGGTCGAGCGCAGCGCCTGCCCGACCTGCGGCAGCTGCTCCGGCATGTTCACCGCCAACTCCATGAACTGCCTGACCGAGGCGCTGGGCCTGGCGCTGCCGGGCAACGGCACCCTGCTGGCCACCCACGGCGACCGCCGCCGGCTGTTCGAGACCGCCGGCCATCGCATCGTCGAGCTGGCCAAGCGCTACTACGAGGGTGACGAGGCGCATCTGCTGCCGCGCGCCATCGGCGCCAAGCCGGCGTTCAAGAACGCCATGACGCTGGACATCGCCATGGGCGGTTCCACCAACACCATCCTGCACCTGCTGGCCGCGGCTCAGGAGGCGGAGATCGATTTCGACATGGACGACATCGATCGCCTGTCCCGCGAGGTGCCGCAGCTGTGCAAGGTGGCGCCGAACACCCAGAAGTACCACATCGAGGACGTGCATCGCGCCGGCGGCATCATGGCGATCCTCGGCGAGCTGGACCGCGCCGGGGTGCTGGATACCCGGGTGCCCACCGTCTACGGCGACAGCCTGGCCGAGGCCCTCGAGGAGTGGGACATCATGCGTTCGCCGAGTGCCGAGGTCGTGGAGTTCTACAAGGCCGGCCCCGGCGGCGTCCCGACCCAGACCGCGTTCTCCCAGAGCGCCCGCTGGCCGAGCCTCGACGGCGACCGCGCCACCGGCTGCATCCGCGACCTGGAACACGCCTTCTCCCGTGAAGGCGGCCTGGCCGTGCTCAAGGGCAATATCGCCCTCGACGGCTGCGTGGTGAAGTCCGCCGGCGTCGACGAGTCGATCCTGGTCTTCGAGGGGCCGGCCCACGTGGTCGAATCCCAGGACCAGGCGGTGGAGCACATCCTCGGCGACAAGGTGAAGGAAGGCGACGTGGTGGTGATCCGCTACGAGGGGCCGAAGGGCGGCCCGGGCATGCAGGAGATGCTCTACCCGACCTCCTACCTGAAGTCCAAGGGCCTGGGCAAGGCCTGCGCGCTGCTCACCGATGGCCGCTTTTCCGGCGGCACCTCGGGCCTGTCGATCGGCCACGCCTCGCCGGAAGCCGCCGCCGGCGGTGCCATCGGTCTGGTCCGGAGCGGCGATATCATCCGCATCGACATTCCCAACCGGACCATCGACGTCAAGCTCTCCGATGAGGAGCTCGCCGAGCGTCGCCGCGCCGAGGAAGCCCGCGGCCGCGATGCCTGGAAGCCGAGCATCCAGCGCGTGCGCAAGGTCTCGGCGGCGCTCAAGGCCTATGCGCTGCTGGCCACCTCCGCCGACAAGGGGGCGGTGCGCGACCTGACCAAGCTCGACTGAGCCGAAGGCCCCGGCATCGGCCGGGGCCGATTTCCCTTCCACGCGCGACCATCACCCAGATAACGATTCGATCCAGCAGGGAAGCCTTGCAATGAAGACCCAGACCCTCAACGTCGGCCTGATCGGTTTCGGCATGGCCGGACGCACCTTCCATGCGCCCTTGATCCAGACCGCACCGGGCCTCGAGCTCACCGCCGTGGTCTCCAGCGACGCGGAACGGGTCCAGGCGGTCTATCCCGAAGTGGCGGTGCATGCCAAGTCGGCCTCGCTGTTCGCCGATCCCGACATCGACCTGGTGGTCATCGCCACGCCCAACGAGACCCACTTTCCACTGGCCAAGGCGGCGCTGGCCAAGGGCAAGCACGTGGTGCTCGACAAGCCCTTCGCCGTGTCGCTGGCCGAGGCGCGTCAGCTCAAGAGCCTGGCCGACGGCGCCGAGCGCCTGCTCAGCGTCTTCCACAACCGTCGCTGGGACAGCGACCTCCTGACCCTCAAGGGCTTGCTCGACGAAGAGCGCCTGGGCCGGGTGGTCGAGGTGGAATCGCGCTTCGACCGCTTCCGACCGACGGTGCCCGACCGCTGGCGCGAGCAGCATCGCCCCGGCAGCGGCATCTGGTTCGACCTGGGCCCGCACCTGCTCGACCAGGCCCGGTCGCTGTTCGGCATGCCTCGGGCCATCCTGCTGGAGCTCGCCAGCCTGCGCGACGGCGCCGAGATCGACGATGACTTCCAGGCGGTGCTCGAATACGACCGGCTGCGGGTGACCCTCAAGGCCAGTGCCCTGGTGGCCGAGCCCACGCCGCGCTGGCGGGTCAACGGCACCCGTGGCAGTTTCGTGAAGTACGGCCTGGACCCGCAGGAGGACTGGCTCAAGGCCGGCGAGATTCCGCAGCCGGCCTGGGGCGTCGATCCGTCGCCGGGACGGCTGACGCTGAACGCAGGGGAGGGCGACGCGGTCGAGCTCGTCCATCACGAGGTCGAGGCCGTGCCGGGCGATTACCGTGCCTACTACGACGCCATCGCCCGTACCCTGCTGCGCGGCACGCCGCCGCCGGTGAGCGTCGACGAGGCGCTGGACGTGATGAGTCTGCTCGAGGCGGGGCTGGACAGCTATCGCCAGGGGCGCTGGGTCAAGCTCAAGGAGGGTGGCAGCCTGCCGCGCCGGCTGCACGCCAAGGGCTGAGACGCCAGGGGCTGACACGACCAGGGCTCACATGCTCGCCGCTTCCCCGTGGGTCGGGGAAGCGGCGTTTTTCGGTCGGGCCTACCAGATCGAGGGGCTGGCGTTCTCGGCGCGCACCTTGTCCCGGGCGATGTAGAGGGCCGCGATGGCGCGGGCCTCGTGGAAGTCCTCCCGGGTCAGCAGCGCGCCGATCTCGTCGATGGCGTGGGTCTCGACGATCAGCGGCTCCGGCTCGTCGCCGGGCAGGCGCCTGGGGTAGAGGTCCGTGGCCAGCATCACCTGCATGCGGTGACGCATGTAGTTCGGCGCCAGGGTCAGTTCCACCAGCGGCTCCAGGCGATGGGCGCCGAAGCCGCATTCCTCCATCAGCTCGCGATTGGCGGCAGTGACGATGTCCTCGCCGGGATCCACCAGCCCCTTGGGCAGGGTCAGGGCGTAGTCCTCGACGCCGGCGGCGTACTCGCGGATCAGCAGCACGTGCTCGGGATCGGGCATGGCCACGATCATCACCGCGCCGACGCCGCGTCCGGTGCCGCCCAGCCGCTCGAAGGTGCGCTCGGCGCCGTTGGAAAAGCGCAGCTCCATCTCCTCGATGTTGAACAGCCGGCTGCGGGCGACGCTGCGCCGGGCCAGGACGTGCGGCTTGTGGGGGGCATGGTCGTCGGTCATGGGATCTCCGGTCGTTCGGCGTCTGTCGTGCCCTTGGGATGCCGGTCGCGGGCGTCCGATCAATCCCGCCAATCGGGGCGATAGCCCGGAGCGGCCGGGCGCTGGAATGCGTCCTCGGCATCGTTTGGGTACACTACCACGTCTTTCCCCTGGCGGACGTCACCGCACCGCCGCCGCCCCGCCCGAAAGGCGTCCATCCCTAAGGAGTCCCATGATCGACTGGCGTGCCATCGATACCGTCCTTCTCGACATGGACGGCACCCTGCTGGACCTGCACTTCGACAGCCACTTCTGGCTGGAGCACCTGCCGCGCCGCTACGTGGAGCTGCATCGGCTCGACGAGGCGAGCCAGGAGGCGATCCGCGCGCGGATCCTGCGCGAACAGGGCACGCTCAACTGGTACAGCCTGGCCTACTGGAGCCGCGAGCTGGACGTCGACATCCTGGCGCTCAAGCGCGAGGTTCAGCACCTGATCGGCCTGCGCAGCGACGCCCTGGACTTCCTGCGCTGGCTGAAGCGCGCCCATCCGCGCGTGGTGCTGGCCACCAACGCCGACCGCGAGAGCCTGGCGCTGAAGCTGCCGCTGACCGGGCTCGAGGACTACCTGGACGCCATCGTTTCCTCCGCCGATCTCGGCGTGCCCAAGGAGGCCCAGGAGTTCTGGTTCTCGCTGCAGGAGGTCGAGCCCTTCGACCCGGCCCGCACGCTGTTCATCGACGACAACGCGGCGGTGCTGGAGAGCGCCCGCGAGTACGGCATCCGCCACCTGCTGGGCATCAAGCAGCCCGACAGCCGGCGACCCGAGAAGGCGCTCGAGGAATTCATCGCCCTCGACCGCTTTGCCGCCATCCTGCCCGAGGAGCGGCCCGGCGACGAGGAGAACGCATGAGCGGCGTGCGTCTCGACAAGTGGCTGTGGGCGGCGCGCTTCTTCAAGACCCGGGCGCTGGCCAAGAAGGCCATCGAGGGCGGCAAGGTCCACTACAATGGCGGCCGCGCCAAGACCAGCAAGACCGTGGAAGTCGGCGCCCTGATCCGCGTGCCCCAGGGCTGGGACACCTGGGAGGTAGAGGTGGTGGCGCTGTCCGAGCAGCGCCGCGGCGCCCCGGAGGCCCGCGAGCTCTACCAGGAGACCGCGGAGAGCCAGGCGCGCCGGAGCAAGGAAGCCGAGAGCCGTCGCCAGGCCAACCAGGCCATGCAGCATCCGCTCAAGCGCCCCGACAAGAAGCAGCGACGCGAGATCAAGCGCTTCATGCGGGGTGAGTGAAGCGTGAGGAGTGAGGGGTAAGGCCTGAGGCGTGAGGCGCCTGTGGCATCCCCTTGCTCCTCACTCTTTACCCTTTACTCCTCACTCTTCATCTCCAACCAGGCAAGCATCATGAGTGATCAGATTCAGCGTTTCCTCTTCGAGGAGACCAATGTCCGCGGCGAGATCGTCACCCTCCAGGAGGCGCACGCCGAGGTCATGGAGCGCCACGAGTATCCGCCGGCGGTGACCCGCCAGCTGGGCGAACTGCTGGCCGCGGTGGCCCTGCTCACCGAGACCGTCAAGCTCGACGGCACCATGAGCATCGAGGTGCGCGGCGAGGGCCCGCTGTCGCTGCTGATGGCCGAGTCCAACCCGGGCGGCGAACTGCGCGCCATCGCTCGGCTCGACGAGGACGCGGCGATCCCCGCCGAGGACGCGAGCTTCACCGAGCTGGTCGGCGAGGGCAAGGTGACCATCACCCTGGACCCGCGCGAGGGCCATCGCTACCAGGGCATCGTGGCGCTGACCCGCGACAGCCTGGCCGGCTGCCTGGAGGACTACTTCGCCCAGTCCGAGCAGCTGCCGACTCGCCTGTGGCTGGCCGACGACGGCCAGCGCGCCGCCGGACTGCTGCTCCAGCGCCTGCCCGACGAGGCGCAGAATCAGGACGATGATGCCTGGGAGCGCACCGTTCACCTGGCCTCGACCCTCACCGACGCCGAGCTGCTCGAGGTGGAGCAGCGCGAACTGCTGCATCGCCTCTATCACGAGGAGACCGTTCGGGTCTTCGACCCCAAGGCACTGCGTTTCGCCTGCACCTGCTCCCGCGAACGCATCGCCGGCGCCCTGCTGTCGCTGGGCAGCGCCGAGCTGCGCGACATCCTCGCCGAGCAGGGCGGCATCGCCACCCAGTGCCACTTCTGCCACACCCGCTACGAGTTCACCCTCGCCGAGGTGGAGGCGATGCTCGAGGACCCCGAGGGTCCGCCTCCGACCGTCCACTGAGTCGGCGCCGGTGCGCTAGTAAAGTTACGAGAAAGTCGTTGATCTGACGGCATTTCCTGCCGCTCGACTTGTTTGCCATACTCCCCGGACTCATCCGCGTTCCGGTCGTCGCCTCACAAGACGGTCAACCGCATGCGGCCACCGGGGATGGGTCGAGACCGCATCGCGGACGCCCGGCAAACGAGAGAGAACGGCCTCGAGGCCCAGGAACTGCCACATGACAACGACACGACACGCGACCACCCACCTCAACCTGTCCCGCGCCGAGCTGATCGAGCGGGCGCTGGCGGCCGGCGAGGGCCGCCTGTCCGCCCAGGGGGCGCTGGTGGTCAATACCGGCGCGCGCACCGGACGTTCACCCAGTGACCGCTTCATCGTCGACGAACCCTCGACCCGGGGCGAGATCGACTGGGGCAGCGTCAACCGGCCCTTCGACGCCGAGCGGTTCGAGACGCTGTGGACGCGCGTCGAGGCCTTCCTGGCCGACGGCGAGCGCTACGTCTCCGAGCTCCATGTGGGCAGTGATCCGGCCCACTACCAGCCGGTCCGGGTGACCACCGAGACCGCCTGGCACAACCTCTTCGGCCGTACCCTGTTCGTGCGCCCAGAGGCCTTCAATCCCTCGTCGAAGCCCGAGTGGCGCATCCTCAATGCGCCTGGCTTTGAATGCGATCCGGCACGGGACGGCACGAACTCCGAAGGCTGCGTGATTCTCGACTTCGCCGGCCGGCGGGTGCTGATCGCCGGCATGCGCTACGCCGGCGAGATGAAGAAGGCCATGTTCTCGGTGCAGAACTTCCTGCTGCCCGAGGCCGACGTGCTGCCCATGCACTGCAGTGCCAACGTCGGCGAGAACGGCGAGACCACGCTGTTCTTCGGCCTCTCCGGCACCGGCAAGACGACCCTCTCCGCCGACCCGTCGCGCTACCTGATCGGCGACGACGAGCACGGCTGGGGACCGGGCACCGTGTTCAACATCGAGGGCGGCTGCTACGCCAAGTGCATCGACCTCTCGGCGAAGAACGAGCCGGTGATCTGGAACGCCATCCGCTTCGGCACCGTGCTGGAGAACGTGGTGCTCGACGAGCACCGCGTGCCGGACTACACCGACGATCGCCTGACCCAGAACTCCCGCGCCGCCTATCCGCTCGAGCACATCGACAAGCGGGTCGCCGAGAACCGCGCCGGCGAGCCCAACGCCATCGTCTTTCTGACCTGCGACATGAGCGGCGTGCTGCCGCCGGTCTCGGTGCTCTCCAAGGAGGCCGCGGCCTACCACTTCCTGTCCGGCTACACCGCCAAGGTGGGCTCCACCGAGATGGGGGCCTCCGAGGGCCTGGAGGCGACCTTCTCGACCTGCTTCGGCGCGCCGTTCTTCCCGCGGCCGGCCCGGGTCTACGCCGACCTGCTGGTCAAGCGCGTGGCCGAACAGGAGGCCCAGGTCTATCTGGTCAACACCGGCTGGACCGGCGGCGCCTACGGCGAGGGCGGCGAGCGCTTCTCGATTCCCACCACCCGGGCCATCGTCGAGGCGATCCAGAGCGGGGCGCTGCGCGGCGTGGAGACCCGCCGACTCGAGGGTCTCAATCTCGACGTGCCCACCGCCGTGCCCGGCGTGGACGCCACGCTGCTCGACCCGCGCGAGACCTGGGCCGACAAGGCCGCCTACGATCGCAAGCGTGATGAGCTGGCCGCCAAGTTCGTGGACAACTTCCGCAAGTTCGAGGGCGTGAGCCCGGCGATCGTCGAGGCCGGGCCGCGGTCCGCCTGACGCGGCCCGGCCGAACGCGGCCCGGCCGAGCGCGGCCCGGCCGAGCGCGGCCCGGGCCGATCGTTCGATGAACCGGCGCCTCGGCGTCGGGTCCCAGAGGGAGGCGCCATCCGGCGGCTCCCTCGCGTTTTTTCGGCACAGAGTCCGCCGTGAGGGTAAGGATGTCGTGATGGGGCCGACCAAGGTCCATCTCGCATCAACGGAGGCGCATCATGAAACGACGCATCTTTCTCGGGCTGCTGGGGATCGGCGGCCTGGCCGGCGCGATGCCGGGGCTGGTCTCGGCGCGGCCCAAGCTCGATCTCGCGCGTGCTCCGGACCTCGAGCCGCTCGCGCTCAGCGAGGCCGAGTGGCGCGAGCGGCTGTCCGAGGCGCGCTTCGAGATCCTGCGCGAAGGCGGCACCGAGCCGTCTTTCTCCAGCCCGCTGGACAAGGAGACCCGTGACGGCGAGTACCGCTGCGCCGGGTGCGATCTGCTGCTGTTCACCAGCGACATGAAGTACGACTCCGGCACCGGCTGGCCGAGCTTCTTCACCCATGTGGAAGGGCATCTGCTCACCGAGCTCGACCTGGTGATGCTGATTCCGCGCACCGAGTACCACTGCGCCCGCTGCGGCGGCCACCAGGGCCACGTGTTCGAGGACGGTCCCGAGCCCACCGGGCTGCGCTGGTGCAACAACGGCCTGGCGCTGCGCTTCGTGCCCGCCACCAGCGGCTAGGCAGCCCACAGGCGCCTGCGCCTCCCGGCGCCGCCGGGGGTGTGATACCTTGTCGCGATCGTCTGTCCCGGATTGCCAAGGATTACATGGACGCACAAGCCAAGATCATCGATCGTCTCGCCGAGGAACTCGGCGTTCGCGGGCCCCAGGTTTCGGCCACCGTGGAACTGCTCGACGGCGGCGCCACCGTGCCCTTCATCGCCCGCTATCGCAAGGAAGTCACCGGCGGGCTCGACGACAGCCAGCTGCGCCAGCTGCACGAGCGGCTGGGCTACCTGCGCGAGCTTGAGGAGCGCCGCGAGGCGGTGCTGGCCAGCATCGACGAGCAGGGCAAGCTGACGCCCGAGCTGACCGCCAGCATTCGCGCCGCCGATACCAAGCAGCGTCTGGAAGACCTCTACCTGCCGTATCGCAAGAAGCGTCGCACCAAGGCGCAGATCGCCCGCGAGGCCGGCCTCGAGCCGCTGGCGGATGCGCTGCTGGCCGATCCCACGCGCGACCCCGAGGCCGAGGCGGCGAACTATCTTCGCGCCGCCGACGGCGATATCCCGGCCATCGAGGACGCCAAGGCCGCCCTGGACGGCGCCAAGCAGATCCTGATGGAGCGCTTCGCCGAGGAGGCCGAGCTGGTCGGCCGTCTCCGCGAACGGCTGTGGAGCGACGGCGAGCTCTCCTCGCGGCTGATCGCCGGCAAGGAGCAGGAGGGCGCCAAGTTTTCCGACTACTTCGAGCACGACGAGCCGCTGGCCAAGGTGCCCTCGCATCGGGCGTTGGCGATGTTCCGCGGCCGCAACGAGGGCGTGCTGGCGCTGACCCTGCGCCTGCCCGGCGAGGACGAGGCCCCGCTGCATCCGGCCCAGGTGGCGATCGCCAAGCACTTCGAGATAGCCGACCGCGGCCGTCCCGCCGATCGCTGGCTGGCCGAGGTGGTGCGCTGGACCTGGCGCGTCAAGCTCTACACCCATCTCGAGACCGAGCTGATGGGCCGGCTGCGCGAGCGCGCCGAGCTCGCGGCCATCGAGGTGTTCGCCGCCAACCTCAAGGATCTGCTGCTGGCCGCCCCGGCGGGGCAGAAGGCGACGCTGGCCATCGACCCGGGCCTGCGTACCGGCTGCAAGGTCGCGGTGGTCGACGCCACCGGGCGTTTCCTCGAGCACGCCACCATCTTCCCCCATGCGCCGCGCAATCAGTGGGACGAGTCGCTGGCCGTGCTGGCGCGGCTGGTGAACAAGCACGACGTGGCCCTGGTGGCGGTGGGCAACGGCACCGCCAGCCGCGAGACCGACAAACTGGCGGGCGATCTGGTCAAGGCGCTGGCCGACAAGCAGCGGCTGTCCAAGGTGATGGTCAGCGAGGCCGGCGCCTCGGTCTATTCGGCCTCGGAATACGCCGCCCGGGAGCTGCCCGAGCTCGACGTGACCATCCGCGGCGCGGTCTCCATCGCCCGCCGGCTGCAGGACCCGCTGGCCGAGCTGGTCAAGATCGAGCCCAAGTCGATCGGCGTCGGCCAGTACCAGCACGACGTCTCCCAGGTGCAGCTGTCGCGCAGCCTGGAGGCGGTGATCGAGGACTGCGTCAACGCCGTGGGCGTCGATCTGAACACCGCCTCCAGCGCGCTCCTGTCGCGGGTGGCCGGCCTCAACGCGGGGCTGGCCGAGAACATCGTCGCCCGTCGCGACGCCGAGGGCGCCTTCGCCAGCCGCAAGCAGCTGCTCGACGTCAGCCGCCTGGGGCCGAAGACCTTCGAGCAGTGCGCCGGCTTCCTGCGCATCATGGGCGGTGACAATCCGCTGGATGCCAGTGCCGTGCACCCCGAGGCCTACCCGCTGGTCGAGCGCATCGCCCAGCAGAGCCAGCGCGAGCTGGGCGGGCTGATCGGCGACAGCGCGACCCTCAAGGCCCTGAAGCCCGCCGACTTCGCCGACGAGCGCTTCGGCGTGCCCACCGTCAGCGATATCCTCAAGGAGCTCGACAAGCCGGGCCGCGACCCGCGCCCCGAGTTCAAGGCGGCCGAGTTCCGCGAGGGCGTCGAGACGCTCAAGGACCTGGAGCCCGGGATGGTGCTCGAGGGCAGCGTCACCAACGTCACCCACTTCGGCGCCTTCGTCGACATCGGCGTGCACCAGGACGGCCTGGTGCACATCTCGGCGCTGTCCGACACCTTCGTCGAGGATCCTCGCTCGGTGGTCAAGGCCGGCGACATCGTCAAGGTCAAGGTGATGAGCGTGGATCTCGAGCGCGCCCGCGTCGGGCTCTCCATGCGCCTCGACGACCAGCCCGGTGAAGACGGCCAGCCGACCCGGCGCGGCGGCGAGCGCCAGGGCCAGAAGGCCCCACGCAAGGGCGGCGGTCGAGGCCAAGGTCAGGGTAGCAAGGCCCAGGGCGGCAAGGGCCAGCAGGGCGGCGGCCAGAACGACGGCCAGCTCGGTGCCCTGGGCGCGGCGCTGCTCAAGGCCAGGAAGGATAAGTAGGTCGGGCGATCGATTAGCCGGCTTACCTTGAATCGCCGAGTTTCGGCACCATAATCTGAGGTCTTTGCGGGTGCCGCGGCGCCCGAAACGTCCACCGGGACGCCGGCATCGGCGTCCCCGACACGGGGTGATCACCTTGTCCGAATCGCTTTCCCCCCACATCGAGCGCCTCGGCCGGCTGGCCGACCAGGGGCGTTTCGGTCGTCTGCGCCGCGGTATCGAGAAGGAAGGGCTGCGCGTCGACGGCGCGGGGCGCATTGCTCAGAGTCCGCATCCCCGGGCGCTGGGCTCCAAGCTCACCCATCCGCACATCACCACCGACTATTCCGAGGCGCTGCTGGAGTACATCACCCCGGTCTACAGCCGCCCGGAAGACGCCCTGGATTTCCTCGCCGACCTGCATCGCTTCAGCTATCGCCAGCTGGGCGAGGAGCGGATCTGGCCGGCCAGCATGCCGGCCCGGCTCGACGGCAACGACAGCGTGCCGATCGCCGACTACGGCGACTCCAACGTGGGTCGCATGAAACACGTCTATCGCCGCGGCCTGGACGTGCGCTACGGGCGCATCATGCAGGCGATCGCCGGGGTGCACTACAACGTCTCGCTGCCCGACGACCTGTTCGCGCTGCTGCGCGAACTCGACGGCGAGGGCGAGACGGCGATGCAGGACTATCGCTCGGCGCGCTATTTCGCGCTGATCCGCAACTTCCGCCGCCACAGCTGGCTGCTGCTGTACCTGTTCGGCGCCTCGCCGGCGGTGGACCGCAGCTTCCTGCCCGACGGTCGGGTGCCGGAGGGGCTCGAGCCCCACGCTGACCAGACACTGGTCTCGCGCTACGCCACCAGCCTGCGCATGTCCGACCTGGGCTACCAGAACAAGGTGCAGGAACAGCTCAAGATCTGCTTCAACTCGCTGTCCAACTACGTCAACACCCTGCGCCACGCCATCTTCACGCCCTGGCCGGACTACGAGGCCCGCGGCGTGCGCGTGGACGACGAGTGGCGCCAGCTCAATGCCAACATCCTGCAGATCGAGAACGAGTACTACAGCGACATCCGGCCCAAGCGGGTGGCGCGCCACGACGAGACGCCCAGCCAGGCGCTGGAGGCCCGCGGCGTGGAGTACATCGAGGTGCGCTGCCTCGACCTCAACCCCTTCGATCCGCTCGGCATCGATGCCCACCAGAGCCGTTTCGTCGACGTCTTCCTGCTGTGGTGCCTGCTCACCGAGAGCCCCTGGATCTCCGACGAGGAGTGCGAGCACCTGGACTTCAACCGCCGCCTGGTGGTGTCCCGCGGCCGCGACCCCGAGCTGCGCCTCGATCACCACGGCGCCAAGCGCTCCATCGCCGACTGGGGCGGCGATATCTTCAAGGGGCTCGGCGAGATCGCCGCGCTGCTGGATCGTCTCGAGGAGGGTGCGCCCCACGCCGACGCCCTGGCGGCGCTGGCGCCACGCCTCGAGGATCCGTCGCTGACGCCGTCCGGGCGGCTGCTCGAGCGCCTGGAAACCGGCGGCGAGGAGTTCGTGGAGGCGATCCTGGCGCTGGCCGTCGAGCAGGGCGAGCGCCTGCGGGAGGAGCCCATCGAGCGCGCCCGCGAGGCGCTGTTCGACCAGCTGGTGGAGACCTCCCATCAGCAGCAGGGCGACATCGAGGCCGCCGACGTCGAACCCTTCGCCGACTTCCTGGCCGACTACTTCGCCCGGGCGCGTGAGTCTCGCGCCTTCAGCCCGCTGCGTTCGGGAGGTGCAGCATGATCGATGCGATGCGCGAGGCGCGCGTGCGCGGCTGGAGCCTGGTGGGCCTGGCCTTCTGCGTGATGATGATGGCGGTGGCCCTGGGCCTCGAGCACCTCGGCGGGCTCGAGCCCTGCCCGCTGTGCATCTTCCAGCGGGTGGCGGTGATCGCCGCCGGTGTGGTGTTCGCCGTGGCGGCACTGCACGACCCGAAAGGGCGCCTTGGTGGGGCGCTCTACGGGCTGCTGTCGCTGGGGGCGGTGGGCACCGGCATCGGCCTGGCCTGGCGTCACCTGTGGCTGCAGTCGCTGCCCGCCGACGAGGTGCCGAGCTGCGGCCCCGGCCTCGACTACATGATGGAGGTGCTGCCCCTGCAGCAGGTGGTGTCCATGGTGCTCAACGCCTCCGGCGAGTGTGCCGAGATCAGCGCGCGCTTCCTGGGGCTGTCGCTGCCGGGCTGGACGCTGATCGGCTTCGCGATGCTGGCGGTGGTGCCGCTGGGGCTGCTGTGGCGTGCCTGCCGGCCGCGCACCGGCTATCGTTGGTCGGAGGATGCGCCGCAGGATTGACAGCGCCCGCCCCAGGGAGGACTCTGAGTCTCCACCGGGCGGTTGGGTGTCCGAGGTCGGATTCATCGAGCGAGGGAAGCACCATGCTGGAAGACTGCAAGAGCGCGCAGGAGCGCTGGGGAGGCGTTCACAGGCTGATCGATCGCTGGCTCGGCGAGCGGCGCACGCTGCTGGCGCACTTCGACGAGCTCAAGGCGGCCTGTGACGCCGACCTGGACGAGATCACCAAGCCACGCATCGATGCCTTCAGCGAGCTGCTGATGGACTACATCAGCGCCGGGCACTTCGAGATCTATCCCCAGCTCAAGGCCGAGGCCGAGGCCTTCGAGGACGGCGGCGCCCTCGAACTCGCCGATCGCCTGCTCGAGCGTCTCGAGATGTCCACCGAGCTGGTGCTGGCCTTCGACGAGGACTACGCCACGCCGGTACGCTGCCAGCACTACCTGACGCGGCTGCCGGCCTGGCTGGATCGCCTGTCCAAGGGGCTCGGCGAGCGCTTCTCACTGGAGGACCGCCTGATCGCCCGACTGCACGCGGCACACGCCCCCGAGGTTCGCGCCTCCAGCGGCGCCTGATCCTGGCCTCCTGCGAGTGCGTCGCACGTCGAATTGAGTTTTGTGCAGCGCAGGCATACCATTTCCCTCGGTTTTGATCCTGGCCGGGCCGCTCAGGCGCCCCGGCCGATCCTCACGGCGACAACCGAAGGAGCCACGATGAAAGACCCCGTCCGTATTGCCATTACCGGCGCTGCCGGCCAGATCAGCTACTCCCTGGCGTTCCGCATCGCCTCCGGCGACATGCTCGGCAAGGACCAGCCGGTCATCCTGCAGCTGCTCGAGATCACGCCGGCCATGGACGCGCTCAACGGTGTGGTGATGGAACTCAACGACTGCGCCTTCCCGCTGGTGCAGGACATCGTCGCCTCCGACGACCCCAACGTCGCCTTCAAGGATGCCGATTTCGCCCTGCTGGTCGGCGCCCGTCCGCGCGGTCCGGGCATGGAGCGCAAGGACCTGCTGGAAGCCAACGCCGCCATCTTCTCCGCCCAGGGCAAGGCCCTGAACGACGTCGCCAGCCGCGACGTGCGTGTGCTGGTGGTGGGCAACCCGGCCAATACCAATGCCCTGATCGCGTCCTGCAACGCGCCGGACCTCGATGCCGGCCAGTTCACCGCCATGATGCGTCTGGACCACAACCGCGCCCTGACCCAGCTGGCCCAGAAGACCGGCAAGCACAGCACCGACGTCGAGTCGATGATCGTGTGGGGCAACCACAGCGCCACCCAGTATCCGGATCTGGCCCACTGCAAGGTCGACGGCAAGCCGGCCCTGGAGCTGGTCGAGCGCGACTGGTACGAGAACGACTTCATCCCCACCGTGCAGCAGCGCGGCGCGGCCATCATCAAGGCCCGCGGTGCCTCTTCCGCCGCCTCCGCGGCGTCCGCGGCCATCGACCACATGCGTGACTGGGCGCTGGGCAGCGACGGCATCGTCAGCATGGGCATCCCGGCCGACGGCAGCTACGGCATCGAGCCGGGCATCATGTATTCCTACCCGGTGGTGTGCAAGGACGGCAAGTACGAGATCGTGCAGGACCTGGCGGTCGACGACTTCAGCCGCGAGCGCATGACCGCCACCGAGAACGAGCTGCGCGAAGAGCGTGCCGCGGTGGAGCATCTGCTGGGCTGACGCCAGCCGTAAGCTTGAAGCTTGAAGCTGTAAGAAAACCCCGCACGGTATGGCCTGTGCGGGGTTTTTTGTCTTTCTTCCAGGCGCGAAGCGCCGCTCTTCCAGCTTCGAGCTTACAGCTCTGAGCCGGCGTAGCCGGTTCAGTCCCGCAGGCTGATGATCCGCCAGTCGCGCTGCTCGGCGGCCTGGCGCAGCGAGTCGTCCGGGTCCACGGCCACCGGGTGGTCGACGAGCTCCAGCAGCGGCAGGTCGTTGTGGGAATCGCTGTAGAACCAGGCGCCGTGCAGGGAGAGCTCGCGCTGCTCGAGCCACTGCTCCAGGCGCGTCACCTTGCCTTCACGAAAGCTCGGTACGCCGCTGACCCGGCCGGTATAGCGCCCGTCGACCATCTCCGGTTCCACGGCGATCAGCTCGTCGATGCCCAGGCGCTCGGCGATGGGGCCGGTGATGAAGCGGTTGGTGGCGGTAACGATCAGCAGGGTGTCGCCGCTGGCCCGGTGGCGGGCGATCAGCTCTTCGCCGCGGGGCAGGATGTGCGGCTCGATCTTGCTGGCCATGAACTGCTGGTGCCAGGCCGCCAGCTGTGCAGGCGAGTTGTCGGCCAGTGGCTTGAGCGCCACCGCCAGGAATTCGTTCATGTCCAGGGTGCCGGCCTCGTAGTCGGCCATGAAGCGGTCGTTGGCTTCCTTGTAGGCCACCGGGTCCACGGCGCCCTGCTCGAGCAGGAACTCCCCCCAGGCGTGGTCGCTGTCGATGGAGAGCAGGGTGTTGTCCAGGTCGAAGATGGCGAGGCTCACGGCTTTCCTCTTGGTTGTCGGGCGCGCGTCGCGGGTCGGGGCGCGTCGGTATCGTTGTCGCGTCGAGCCCGGGATTATGGCAGAACCGCCCGGCCCCTACGAGCATGGCCCCATTGGTGTATTGATACGTTTCACGGCCTTGTGGAAGAATGCAGTGAAGACTGGATTCATAAGGTGAAGTCCGTGATCGACGCAGATGGCTTTCGCCCCAACGTTGGCATCATTCTCGCCAACGACGAAGGGCAACTGCTATGGGCGCGTCGGGTAGGGCAGAATGCGTGGCAGTTTCCCCAGGGAGGCATCAAGGCGAACGAGACACCGCAACAGGCACTGTTTCGCGAACTCTACGAGGAGGTCGGCCTGACGGCCGATGACGTCGAGGTGCTTGCCTGTACCCGAGGCTGGTTGCGCTACCGCCTACCGCGCCGCATGGTAAGAACCCGTTCCCGGCCGGTGTGCATCGGCCAGAAGCAGAAGTGGTTCCTGCTCAGGATCCGCTGTGGCGAGACCCGCATCAGCATGGATGGCGGTGCGGCCAAACCGGAGTTCGACGGCTGGCGCTGGGTCAGCTACTGGTACCCGCTGGGCCAGGTGGTGCCCTTCAAGCGCGAGGTCTACCGGCGCGCGCTGCGCGAGCTGTCACCGCGCGCCCAGCGCCTGGCGCTGGGGCATGGCTGACGCCACGACACGCGCCGGGCTCGGCCCCGGCTATACCCTCAGCGAGGCATAACGACAATGGACAGTAAAACGCCGATGCTCGAGGTACTGCGCCGCATCATCCTGGAGGTCAACGGGGCTCGCAATCTGGAGGCCGCCCTGTCGACCATGGTGCGGCGCATCCGCAAGGCCATGCGTACCGACGTATGCTCCTTCTACCTCTTCGATACCCAGCTCGACCGCCTGGTGCTGATGGAGACCATCGGCCTGCGCACCCAGGCCGTGGGCCATGTGAGCCTGCCGGTGGGCGAGGGCCTGGTCGGGCTGGTGGCCCAGCGCGAGGAACCCCTCAATCTCGAGGACGCCCGGGCCCATCCCTATTTCCGCTACTTCGAGACCACCGGCGAGGAACGCTATTCCAGCTTCCTCGGCGTGCCGATCATCCATCAGCGTCGCATGCTCGGCGTGCTGGTGGTTCAGCAGGCCGACAAGCGTCGCTTCGACGAGGCCGACGAGGCCTTCCTGGTCACCATGGCCGCGCAGCTCGCCGGCGTGCTGGCTCATGCGCTGGCCACCGGCAGCCTGACTCGGCCGTCGCTGCCCGGCGGTCAGGCCACCTTCACCGGGGTCGCGGCCTCGCCGGGCATGGCCATCGGCGAGGCGGTGGTGATCGCGCCGCCCGCCGACCTCGACAGCGTGCCCGACCTCATCCCCACCGACGAAGAGTACGAGATCGAGCGGCTCAGCGAGGCGATCGGTCGGGTTCGCGACGAGATACGCGCCGCCGGCGAGCGCCTGGCCAACCGCATTTCCGCCCAGGAACTGGCGCTGTTCGACGTCTATCAGCAGATGCTCGGCGAGGAGGCGCTGTTCCAGGAGGTGGTCAAGCGCATCCGCGAGGGACAGTGGGCCCCCGGGGCGCTGGCCGACGTGGTGCGTCGCCACGTGCAGTACCTGGAGCGAGTGAGCGACGACTATCTGCGCGAACGGGCGGCGGACGTGCGCGACCTGGGGCGGCGCGTGCTGGCCCATCTGCAGGAAAACACCTCCGCCACGCCCGACGTGTATCCGGAGCGTACCGTGCTGGTCAGCGACGAGATCAGCGTGGCCATGCTCGGCGAGGTGCCGCGGGACAAGCTGGCGGGCATCGTCTCGGTGCGCGGCTCCAGCACGTCCCACGTGGCGATCGTGGCCCGCGCCATGGGCATTCCCACCGTGCTGGGCATGGTCGATCTGCCGCTGCCCAGGCTCAACGGCGCCAGACTGGTGCTCGACGGCCACCGCGGGCGGCTGTTCGTGCGTCCCAGCCCCGATATCGAGAGCCACTACGAAGGCCTGATCGAGGAGGAGCGGGCGCTCTCGGAGCTGCTCGAGCACGAGCAGGATCTGCCGAGTCGCACGCCGGACGGTCACGACGTGCGGCTGCTGGTCAACACCGGCCTCGCGGTGGACGCCATGGCATCGCTCAAGTCGCGGATCGGCGGGGTGGGGCTGTATCGCACCGAAGTGCCGTTCATGATCACCGAGCGTTTCCCCGGGGAGCAGGAGCAGACCCGACTCTACCGCGAGCAGCTGGAGGGCTTCGCCCCGCTGCCGGTGGTGATGCGCACCCTGGACATCGGCGGCGACAAGGACCTGCCGTACTTCCCCATCGAGGAGGCCAACCCCTTCCTCGGCTGGCGCGGCATCCGCGTCACCCTGGATCATCCCGAGGTGCTGATGGTCCAGCTGCGGGCCATGCTGCGGGCGTCACAGGGGCTCGATAACCTGCAGATCCTGTTGCCGATGATCACCAACGTCGACGAGGTCGACGACGCCCTGCGGCTGCTGGAACGGGCCATTCGCGAGCTCGGCGAGGACGGCGTCGAGGTGGCCAGGCCTCAGGTCGGGGCGATGATCGAGGTGCCGGCGACCCTCTATCAGCTCGATACGCTGGCCGAGCGGGTGGACTTCTTCTCGGTGGGCAGCAACGACCTGACCCAGTACCTGCTGGCGGTGGATCGCAACAACCCCCGGGTGGCGGATCTCTACGACGCCTGTCATCCGGCGGTGCTGTCGGCCATGGCGCGTCTGGCGCGGGAGGCGACGGCGCTGAAGGTGCCGATCTCGGTGTGCGGCGAGCTGGCGGCCGACCCAGCCGGGGCGCTGTTGCTGATGGGCATGGGCTTCGATGCGCTGTCGATGAACGCGCCGAGCCTGCCCAAGGTGCGGGCCGCCATCCGTCGCGTCAGCCTGACGTCGGCGCAGACGCTGGTGGAAGACGCCCTGGCCGAATCCTCGCCGCTGGGCGTCAGGCGCTGCCTGGAGGCGAGCATGAGCGATTGGCAGCTCGCCCACCTGCTGCCGCCCAAGGACGCCTGACGCTCGGTCAGGCGCCAGTGCCGCCGGCAGGCGGTGGCGTGTCGAGCGTCAGCCGGTGCTCGCCGAGCGAGGTGCCGTTCGGACCGAAGCGCCGTTCGCCGAGGGTCAGTCGGCCGTCGGCGCGCCATTCCAGCCAGCTGGTGGCCCGGGTACCGTAGTCTTCACCGACGATGAACGCCGCCGAGAGGCGGCGTTCGAGTGCCTGGCCCACGCCGGTATCCGGCAGCCGTGCATCCTCTGCCTCGCGAGCGTCGGCGAGCGGCGCCAGGGCGTCATCCGGCCAGCGTCCGTTGCCCAGGCTGTCGGCAAGCCCGCGGCGCGCGGCCATCAGTTTCGGCCAGGGCGTGTCCCGTTCGGCATTGGAGAGGCCGTGCAGGCCGGGGGCGAGACGCTCGAGCCGAACACGATCGCGGCCGCGATGGAGATACCACAGTCGCCGGCCGTCGCCGACCAGCAGGTTGAAACCCGCGTAGCGTCGGGCGTCGCCGTCGGCGAGCGCGCCCAGCCAGCCTTCGAGATCGTCGGCCTCCAGGGCCGAGCGCACCAGCTCGCCGCGGCTGGGGGCGTCTTCGGCGGCCGAAAGCGCCGGGTCGCGGACGTTGGTCACGGCGGAGAAGCGTCCGCGCCGGTGCACGGCGAGCCAGCCGCCGCCGGCCTGCAGGTCGCGGCCGCCGACGATGCCGGGAGCGTCGTCCCACGCCGCCAGCGGCGCGGTGGGGCGGGCGTGGAACTCGTCACGGTTGGCCACCAGGCGCAGCACGACGGAGGCGTCGGGCCGGTGGGCGAGGGCAATCAGGCACATGGCTGCCAGACTACCCCGCTCGTCGGCACGCGCAAAGCCCCGTCATGACAGGGTCGGCCCGGCATCGTACACTCGGCCGACGACAATCGACGCGAGACAGGGATGACGATGAGTGTCGAGACAAGCAAGGAGCGAGCCTGGCCACGCCTGGTCACGCCGATTCTCTGGCCATTGCTGGCCCTCCAGGTGGTGCTGGTGGGGCTGTGGCTGGCGGTGGGACTGAGCGGCCGCTGGCTGGTGCTGTCCCCGGTCTCCTGGGGCGATACGTTCTGGTGGCTGCTGGTGCTGGCGGTCGGCAGCGGCCTCAACGTGACGGCCTTCCTGATGCTGCTGCGCCAGCGCCTCCGCGCCGAGGAAGCTCGGGTCGAGGCGGCCTTCGGCCGGCTCAACGAGCGGCTGGTCGCCATCGGTGGCGACGATGCCCCCGGGGCGGGACGGCTCCAGGATGCCGGCCTGCCGCTCGAGCGACGCCTCGAGGCCGTGGCGGAGAGCTGCGATGCCCTCGGCGCACGCTGGCGGGCCGAGCTGGAGGCCGTGCGCGGCGTGGAGCGTCGCCTCAATGATGATCTTCAGGCCCAGCAGGGCCGCCTGGCTCGGCTCGAGACCGGGCGCGTGCGCGCCCAAGAGGAGTCGCGGCTCAAGTCCGGCTATCTCAGCCACCTGCAACAGATGCTGCAGCCGCTGATGGCTTCCGTGTCCGAGGTATTGCAGGGCGAGCGTTTTCAGCGCCCGGACGGGGACGCCGAGCGCAACGCTCTGGCGGGGCTGCGGGAGCGGCTGGCGGAGACCGCGGTGCTGCTGGAGAACCTCGGCGACCCGGAACCGACGGAGGCAGCGCTGCCGCCGGCGTCCGCCGCCCGGGTGCTGGTCGTCGACGATGGCCCGGTCAACCTGATGCTGGCGCGCAAGGTGCTGGAGGGGCGGGGGCTCGAGGTGGTCACGGCCACCAGCGGCCGGGAAGCCCTCGACAGCCTGGAGGCGTCGCCTTTCGACATGGTCTTCCTGGATATCTACATGGCCGGCCTGGACGGCGTGGAGACCTGCCGTGCCTGGCGGACCCGGGAAGCCGAGCGTGGCGATCGGGGGCGCAGCGTGCTGGTGGCCTTGACCGCCAATGCCGGCGAAAGCGATCGCCGCCGCTTCCGCGAGGCCGGCATGGATGACTACCTGGCCAAGCCTTATCGTCCCCAGGACCTGCTGGATCGCGTGCAACACTGGTTGCCCGGGCGCCTGATGGGGGAGGAAGACGCATGAGCCGCCTGCGGTTCGCCAGCGCTGCCTTTCCTTCGCCGGCCAGCCGGTGACGGTCGCCCCCGGCTTGCTGCTATGATCCCGACCGCGGCGCCACCGCGGTCTGCCCCTGTCCTTACCTTTCTTCCCCGCATCGTTCGAGGCCCCCATGCTGCGCTATCCCGATATCGACCCCGTGGCCATCTCGCTTGGTCCGCTCCAGGTTCACTGGTATGGCCTGATGTACGTCATCGGCTTCATCGCCGCCTGGTGGCTGGGCCGCCGCCGCGCCGCTCGCATCGGCCTCAATGGCGACGATGTGGGTGACCTGATCTTCTATGCCGCCCTGGGCGTGGTGCTCGGCGGACGGCTGGGCTATGCGCTGTTCTACGGCCTCGACCAGTGGCTGGCCGACCCGCTGTGGATCCTGCGCGTCTGGGACGGCGGCATGAGCTTCCACGGCGGGCTGATCGGCGTGCTGCTGGCCTCGCTCTACTTTGCCCGCAAGAAGCGGCTGGCGTTCTTCACCCTCACCGACTTCGTCGCGCCGCTGGTGCCGATCGGCCTGGGGGCCGGGCGCATCGGCAACTTCATCAACCACGAGCTGCCGGGCCGGGTCACCGATCTGCCCTGGGGGCTGGTGTTCCCCGGCCTGGGGAACCAGCCGCGCCATCCTTCATCGCTGTACGAGGCGGTGCTGGAAGGGGCGGTGCTGTTCGCGGTGCTGTGGTGGGTCTCGGCCACGCCGCGCCGTCGTGGTCTGGTGTCGGGGCTGTTCCTGACCCTCTACGGCGTCTTCCGTTTCGGCGTGGAGTTCGTGCGTCGCCCGGACCCGCAGCTCGGCTTCATCGCCTTCGACTGGCTGACCATGGGCATGCTGCTGTCGCTGCCGATGATCATCGCCGGCGCGGCGCTGATGGCCTGGTCCCGCGGCCGGCCGGTGGATGCGAAGGTCGACGCTGCGGCCTGAGCGCAGCAGGGCGGTGGCCGCTATGGGCGGCCACCGCCCGGGCATGTAGAATGTGTGGCCCATTTTCAGCCGTCGACCATGCCCGTGACCGCCAACGCCCCTCCCGCCCTCGAACAGCCCTATCTGGACCTGATGCGCGCCGTGCTCGATCACGGCGTGGAGCGCGACGACCGCACCGGCGTCGGCACCCGCTCGCTGTTCGGCCACCAGATGCGCTTCGACCTGTCCCGCGGTTTCCCGCTCGTCACCACCAAGAAGCTGCACCTGCGCTCGATCATCCACGAGCTGCTGTGGTTCCTGGCCGGCGATACCAACATCGCCTACCTCAAGGACAACGGGGTGCGCATCTGGGACGAGTGGGCCGACGAGAACGGCGAGCTGGGCCCGGTCTATGGCTATCAGTGGCGCAGCTGGCCGGACCCGCGCGGCGGGCACGTCGACCAGATCGCCAATCTGCTGGAGCAGCTGCGGACCAATCCGCGCTCGCGGCGGTTGATCGTCTCGGCCTGGAATCCGGCGCTGGTCGACGAGATGGCGCTGCCGCCGTGCCACTGCCTGTTCCAGTTCTACGTGGCCGACGGCAAGCTCTCCTGCCAGCTCTACCAGCGCAGCGCCGACATCTTCCTCGGCGTGCCCTTCAATATCGCCAGCTACGCGCTGCTGACGCAGATGATCGCCCAGGTGGCAGGCCTCGAGCCCGGCGACTTCGTGCACACCCTGGGCGACGCCCATCTCTATCTGAATCACCTGGACCAGGCCCGGGAGCAGCTGTCGCGTGACCCGCGCCCGGCGCCGCGACTGGTGCTCGACCCGAGTGTGACCGATCTGTTCGACTTCCGCTTCGAGCACATCGCCATCGAGGGCTACGATCCGCACCCCCACATCAAGGCAGAGGTGGCCGTATGAACGACGAGACGCTCGTCCCGGTGGCGATGATCGCCGCGCTGTCCGCGAACCGGGTCATCGGCGTGGACAACCAGCTGCCCTGGTACCTGCCCGAGGACCTGAAGTTCTTCAAACGCATGACCCAGGCCAAGCCGCTGGTCATGGGGCGCAAGACGTTCGAGTCCATCGGCCGGCCGCTGCCCGGGCGGCTCAACATCGTCGTCACGCGTGATCCCGGTTTCCAGCCCGAGGGCGTGCGGGTCTGCCGCGACCTCGATGAAGCGCTGACGCTGGCCGACCGGCAGGCCACCATCGACGGCGTCGACGAGATCATGGTGATGGGCGGCGGCCAGATCTACGCCCAGGCGCTGCCGAAGGCGAGCCGGCTCTATCTCACCGAGGTGGGCGTCGAGGTGGAGGGCGATACCCGCTTCCCCGAACTGGACGAGGCCGAGTGGGAAGAGCGGCAGCGCGTGCCGGGCCAGCCCGCCGAGGGGCAGCCGGCCTATGACTTCGTGCAATACCGGCGCCGGGGTTTGCCAGACGCCGCGGAGTGACACAGACTGACGACTGGCGCCGCCGGCCCTGAGGCGACGTCATATGGAACCCAGTCGTCTTACCCCGGGCATGCATGGAGGATCCGGAGTTGATCGATGAACGCCCCCGTCATCTCATGGCGACCCTGGAATCTCGCGTCGAGGCATTGCTCGAGGCGCGCGTCGAGGGTCGGGTGCAGCATCAGGCCCTGCAGAACCGGCTGAGCGAGCTGGAGCAGAACCGTCAGGCCCTGGAAGCGCGCAACGCCGAGCTGCAGGCGCGAGCCGAGGCGGCCCAGGGGCAGCGCGATGAGCTGGCGCGGCGCATCAAGGCGCTGGAGGCGACGCTGGCCGAGTCCGAGGCGGCGCGGCTGGAACTCGTCGAGGAGAACCGCGAGCTCGATGAGCAGGGCCGTGAACTCGAGGCGCATGCCCAGCGGCTCCAGGCCCGGCTCGACGAGACCGTGGCGGAGCCGCCCGTTTCGACGCACCGCCAGGGCCTCGGGCTCTCCGCCCTGATGGGGCATCATCGTGCCGCGGCGCCGGCGGCCGATGAGGCGGATGCCGAAGAGACTGCCGCCGTTTCCGCCTCGTCCGATGCCCCACAGCAGGCCGCGCTGCCCGTCGAGGAGGCGCCTTCTCCCCAGGCCCTGCTCGCCCAATGGTATCAGCGTTACGGCGACGCCTTCTTCAAGGGCCATACCCGGCCGCTCAAGGTCGGCATCCACGAAGATCTGAGCGCCCTGGAGCCCTGGCCCGAGAAGCTGGTACGCCGCGCCCTGGCCTGCTACGTCAACCTGCCGCGCTACCTGAAATCGGTGCGTGAGGGTGCCGAGCGCATCGACCTCGAGGGGGCGCCGGCGGGGGTGGTGGATCGCGGTGCCGCCGAGCATGCTCACCGGAAGCTGGAACGCCTGCAGGCCGAGCGTCAGCGCAAGGGCAAGCCGGCGAAGGCCCGCAAGCCTCGCCAGTCGCGTACCGACGAGCCTTCCTCACAGCCGAAGGAAGCCAGCGGGGCGCCCGATGCTGCCTCGCCTGCCGCCGCTCGGGCGACGGCCGAGCCTTCCCCCCAGGACGAGCCCGCCGATGACCGGCTTCACCGCAAGCTCGGTGAGCTGATGGCACGCCATAACGGGCGTTGAAGAGGGGGCCGCCAGCGTTGACGGTGGGCCTTGTTCCATCGTTCGTCTGACTTGAAACCGTCATATCCCCGGGGCATGATGAGTCCGCTCATCGCTGCCGAACGCTGTTTTAGGACACGGTGAAGCGTGGCAAGGTGCCGTTGCCCTGCCGCGCTTGACGAACGGTAGCGGCGGAGAGGCGCCGTGAGGCGACTCGGCCTCGATCGTGGTGGGAACTGACGGTGATCGGGGGATGTGACGAAGGAAAACAGTGTTTTTTTCTTGTTGCGCTCCTGCAAATCCCGGTATAGAGTTCCTTCTGCGAGCATTGGACTATAACAAGGTTTCGCCGTGGTCTGGCTCGCTGCTGCCGCTTCCCGAGAGGAGGCGAGCAACAACGAGAACCGGCACCAAGACCGGCAAACCCGCCGCAAAGACTCGAAAAGAGCGCGCGGCCATCGATCGAAACAGCAAGCTAGTCAAAAGGATTATCGCAATGAAAAAGACACTGTTAGCGACTGCCATCGCCGGTGCCATGGCTGCCTCCGGCGCCCAGGCCGCCACCGTCTACAACCAGGACGGCACCAAGCTCGACATCTACGGCAACCTGCAGATTGCCTATCGCTCCATCGAGACTGCAGATGAAAGCACTGGTGATGTAGAGAGTCGCGACGATATCTTTGATAACGGTTCTACCCTGGGTGTGGCCGGTGAGCACGTTATCTACGATGGCCTTACCGGCTACTTCAAGTACGAGTTTGAAGGCAATGCCGACGAAGCCAAGGATCAGGGTGGTCTGAACTCTGGCGACCAGGCCTACTTCGGTCTGAAGGGCAACTTCGGTGACGCTCGCCTGGGTTCCTGGGACCCGCTGATCGATGACTGGATTCAGGATCCGATCACCAATAACGAGTACTTCGACGTTTCCGATTCCAGCAGCCGTATTGTGGGTGTCGAGGATTCTCGCGAAGGCAACAAGCTGCAGTACATGTCGCCGTCCTTCAGCGGCTTCCAGTTCGCCGTGGGTACCCAGTACGAAGGCGATGCCGAGTACGATGCATCAAATACTGCTTCTATTTCCGGGACTAACGGTGCCAACCTGACGGTCAGCGAGAAGCGTGACAGCAACGCCTCCTTCTTCGGTGGCGTGAAGTATACCGCCGGCGCCTTCTCCATCGCCGCGGTCTACGATAACCTGGACAACAATGATGGCCGTTACGATGGTGTCGATGGTGATGGCAACGTCATCAGCGGCGACTTCGATGCCGGCGAGCAGTACGGCATCACCGCCCAGTACACCTGGGACACCCTGCGTGTCGCCGCCAAGGTCGAGCGCTTCAAGTCCGACAACGACTTCGTCGCCGATACCAACTTCTACGGCCTTGGTGCCCGCTACGGCTACGGCAATGGTGACATCTACGGCGCCTACCAGTACGTCGACGTGGGCGGTGGTGACCTGATCGATACCGCCGACGATGCGCTGACCAGCGGCGACTGGCCGAACGAGCGCGAAGACGAGAGCTACAACGAGATCATGCTTGGCGCGACGTATAACGTCTCAGATGCCATGTATACCTTCGTTGAGGCCGCTTGGTATGATCGCGACGAAGACGTCGGTGACGGTGTGGCCGTGGGTGCCGTCTACCTGTTCTAATCCCTCCGGGCAGGCCTAACCTGCCACAGGGTGGAATACCGAAAGCCGATCCTCTGGGATCGGCTTTTTTGTTGAGGGCGACAAGCGAGTAAGCGAGGTGTTATGAAACGACCGATCGTGTCCGCAGGCCTGCTGGCGCTGGGCGTGGCGCTCTCCGCCGCGCCGGCGCTGGCCAGCGAGATGGAGGAGCGCTTCCGTGAGCAAGGCAAAGGAATGGACCTCACGGGGGTTTTCAACGCCAATACCGATGCCCATAGCCGCAGCTTCCTGTTCGGTGGCGTCAACGAGCATGCCTTCTCGGTGAAAGAGGCGGGCCGCTATCGCTTCACCAGCCAGGTGACGGCGGGGCACTCCGAGGACTATCGCATCGCCGCGGTGCTGGAAGACCAGAGCGGTGACGTGATCGCCCGCAGCGAGGCGCTGGGCCAGAACGGTGGCCTGGAGTTACGCCAGCAGCTGGCCCCGGGCGACTACGTGCTGCGCGTCGAGGCGCATCGCTTCGGCACCCGTGGCCGCGCCGGGGACGGCTACTCGGTCAATGTGGCCGGCCTGGACGATCAGGGGCGTGTCATCGAGGACGGGATCAGTGACGGCGAGGACATCTTCTTCACCGGCACGAACCGGCAGGGCGGCGACTCGGTGTTCGTGCGTGGCGACAGTGCCGTGGCGACGCTCGGCGGTGGTGCCGCTGCGGCTCAAACTGATACCGAGGCCTCGTCCGACGCGACAGGTGGTGTTGCCGCGGAGGAGGAGCCGGCCGCGCGAAGTGCGCAAGAAGACGAACCCGTTCAACGCTCCGGCTTCGAGACCATCGTCACCGACGTCAAGATCCGCGCCCGTGGCGAGGTGCTGACCTTCAACGTGGCCGAGCAGGGCAGCGTTGCCATCACGACGTCGACCTACCCCAGCGGCTATGAGGACACCTATCGGATCGAACTCGAGGTGCTCGATGATGCGGGCCGGGTGGTGGCCGAAGGCGCCGGGCAGGGTTTCGACGGCGATGTCGACCTGACCACCGACCTGGCGCCGGGACAGTATCGCATTCGGGTGCAGGGCCAGAAGTTCGGTTCCGCTCACAGTGGCGTCAACAACTACGAGCTTCGCGTCGAAAAACGCTGAGTGGCAGGCGGGGCGACCGGTCGTCCCGCCTTCTTGTGTTTTCCATCATCCTGCCGGCCTGCCGGTGGAGTCACCTCATCCGTGCTGCGGCGCTTCGATGCGTTGCTCGGCGTTATAGGCTTCTGCTGTTGGGCTTCTCGTCCGGCTTTCCTCTGCGGTCTTCCGAGCACCCGGACATGGCGTGCAGTGCCGATTATCGGTGCGTATGGTGATGTTCACGGGGCCCCGCGTTTGCGTAACGTGCGCAGGCGGCGAATCTTTCCCTGTCGGGCATCCTTGCCATGCCGGCTTCCCTTGCCCTTGCTTTGCCGTTTCCGCCTGGGGCGGGGATCAGTCGGTGGCTTGTGTCAGGTGCCGACAAAAGGGGAGGTCAGCCAATTTAGCTTAGTCTGATACAGTAGTGACGGCCCCGTCATATGGAGGTGATCCGTGCCGTTCCGACTCTCGACCTACTGGCGCCATGCCCAGTCGCTGAAGGGCCGTCTGATGCTGGGCCTGCTGGCGACCTGGATCGTCGTCATGGCCCTGTTGCTCACCTTTGGATGGCGAACCGGCGACAGGCTGCTCGAATCCTCCAGCAACACGCATCTGCGCTATGAGGCTCGGCTGATCGCCGATGACCTGACGAGCCAGGTGGCGTCGCGTCTCCGTTCGCTGGAGCGTCTGGCGAATCGGCTCGACGTGGATCGCGTTCCGTCGCCACAGCACGGACTTCGTCATAGCGAGGCACTGCTCGAGTGGTTCGACTGGCTCGTGGTCACCGATGCCGAGGGAAGGGTCTCGGCGCTTTGGCCGGAAAATCCGGATATGCAGGGGGTCGATCTGTCGTTTCGCGACTACTTCCAGCACGTTCGTGCCTTTCGTCGCCCCTACGTCAGCGAGCCTTTTCACTCGTTGCTGAGTGACATCCCGATGGTCGTGTTCGCCGTGCCGAGACGGGACGAGCTTGGACGTTTCCAGGGCATGGTCGGCGGTGCGTTGCAGCTGAACGGGGGCAGGCAGGGGGGCGGGCTCTTCCAGCGACTGGATCGCCTTCGGCTGGGCGAACAGGGCTATGCTAGCGTGATGAGCGACAACGGAACCTACCTCTACCACCCCCGGGACGACAAGGTGTTGCACACGCTGCCCGAGGAGGAGCGGACGGACTGGCAGGAGCTGGCCCTGATCGGCTGGGAAGGCGAGGCGAGCGAGCTGCTGTCGGGCGAAAGGGCGGGTTACAAGGCCTATCGTCAGATCTGGCCGGCGGGCTGGATCGTCAGCGTGACGCTGCCGCGCGACCAGGTGATGGCGCCGCTGGAAGGATGGCTGAAGCGCTTGGGGGGGTGGTTCGTGTTGGTCGCCGGCCTGCTGTTGCCGCTCATTGGCTGGCTGCTGTGGCGGCTGTTGAGCCCTCTGTTACGGCTGAAGCGCCAGATGCAGGAGGTCGGGAGAGGGCATCGGCAACGGGTGTCGCTCGATACGCGCATGCACGAGCTCCAGCAGGTGGCCGATACCTTCAATCACGTCGAGGTGGAGCGCAGTCAGGCGCTGGCCAGCCTGGAAGGTCGCCAGGCCTTTCTGGATGCGGTGCTCGCCAGCTCGCCGGTCGGCATGTTCGTGACCGACACCGAAGGCGCCCTGACCTACATGAACCAGGCCCTCGTCGAGCTGACCGGCTTCAAGGTGTACCAGGAGGCGCGTCACGAGTGGATGCGCCATATCCATCCTGACGATAGCGCCACGGTGCTGGAACTCTGGCATCACAGCATGGCGAGCGGCGAGGACTTCCTGCAGCAGTTTCGCTATTACCGTCGAAGCGGCGAGCCGCTTTGGCTCGAGGTGCATACTCGCCCCGCGATGGCGGAGGATCGTGTGCTGGGATTCGTCGGCACGGTGAAGGACATCACCGAGCGGCGCGAGGTGGAGGCGCTTCGTCAGTGGGAGGCCGAGCATGATCCCCTGACCGGACTGCTCAACCGCCGCGGCTTCGAGCGACGCCTCGAGGAAGCCCTGGCGGACTGGCGCAAGACCGGCAATCCGGCTTCCCTGATTCTCTTCGACCTGGATCACTTCAAGCCGATCAACGACGAAGGCGGGCATGCCCTGGGTGACGAGATGCTCAGGCGTATCGCCCAGGTGGTGGCGTGGAAAGTGCGTCGCAGCGATCACGTGGCGCGCCAGGGCGGCGACGAGTTCGCGGTCCTGCTGCCCAGCTGCACGGTGGCCCATGCCGAGCAGCTGGCCCAGTCGCTGGTCGAGGCGGTCGGCGAGGTCGAGGTCTCCCAGGGCGGGCGTGATTTCCGTGTCACGCTGAGCCTCGGCCTGACCAGCTTTCAGGAAGGGGACGAGCGTATCGCCACGGTCATCGAGCGCGCCGATGCTGCCGCTTACCGGGCCAAGCGGCAAGGGCGCAATCGTGCCGTCACCTGCGAGGTGTCCGCCGAGAGCGACGACGGCTAGGATATTCTCGCGCTAAATGATAGAAAGCGAAGGGGTTGTCCAGCAGGTGCATCGTCTCCATATCTCTCGTCAGGCTGATGCGGCTCTCGATCTGCATGCCGATGAGAGATCGCTCAGATCACCAGATTCTGTGCAAGGAGACGCGACATGTCCGTCGATACCCTGTTGACCCCGCACCGCCTCGGCGGGCTGACGATGCCCAATCGTATCCTCATGGCGCCGCTGACCCGCGCCCGCACGCCGGACAGCGTGCCCGGCGAGGCGCAGCAGGCCTACTATGGCCAGCGTGCCGGGGCCGGGATGATCATCAGCGAGGCGACCAATATCTCACCCACGGCGCGCGGCTACGTCTACACGCCGGGCATCTGGACCGATGAGCAGGAAGCCGGCTGGAAGGGCGTCGTCCAGGCGGTGCATGCCAAGGGTGGGCGCATCGCGCTGCAGCTGTGGCACGTCGGCCGGGTCTCCCACGAATGGGTGCAGCCGAACGGCCAGTCCCCGGTGGCACCCAGCGCGCTCGACGCTGAAGGCGCGCAGTGTTTCGTCGAGTTCCCGGACGGCAGCGCCGGCCGCCATCCCACCAGCACGCCCCGGGCGCTCGAGACCGACGAGCTGCCGGGCATCGTCGAGGACTATCGCCAGGCGGCGCGACGCGCCGATCGCGCCGGCTTCGACATGGTCGAGGTGCATGCGGCCAACGCCTACCTGCTCAACCAGTTCCTGGCCACCGGCACCAACCACCGCACTGACCGCTACGGTGGCCCGCTCGAGAACCGGGCACGCTTCCCGCTGGAAGTCATCGACGCCGTGGCCGAGGAAGTCGGTCCGCAGCGCGTCGGCGTGCGCCTGACGCCCTTCATCGAACTGTTCGGCCTCACCGATGACGAGTCCGAGGCCATGGCGCACTATCTGGCCGAGCAGCTGTCCGCGCGCGGCATCGCCTACCTGCACCTCAACGAGCCCGACTGGGCCGGCGGCGAGATCCAGTTCACCGACGACTTCCGCCGCAGCATGCGCGAGCGCTTCTCCGGCAGCCTGATCTTCTGCGGCCACTACGACGCCGAGCGCGCCGAGCGCCTGATCGAGGCGGGCATCGCCGACGCCGTGGCCATCGGCCGGCCTTATATCGCCAACCCCGACCTGGTCGAGCGCATCCGTACCGGAGCGGCCTGGAACGCGCCCAATCCCGACACCTTCTACGGCGGGGGCCTGGAGGGCTATACGGACTATCCGTTCCTCGACAACGGCCACGACCGTCTGGGCCGCGAGGGCTGAATCGTCTTGCCGGCCGTCGGCGCTGTGGCGTCGGCGGTCGAGATCATCGGCGTGACTGTCGAGAAGCGCACGGTTTTACCGACGAGCAGCACGCGCATCTTGTCGATAGCAGGACGTGTCGAGAGAAATGCAGAGGGGAGGAAGGCGTGGCGCCCCCATCAGGATTCGAACCTGAGACCTTCCCCTTAGGAGGGGGACGCTCTATCCAGCTGAGCTATAGGGGCGAAACGAGCGCTAGTATAAGCGCCTGAGCGGGCGAGATAAACCCGTCGCAGCGGTGCCGTGGCGGCGCCTTCCCGGGTAGAATGCCGGCATCACTCATGCGGATGACGTGGCATGCCCGAGCCTTTTCTTTCCCCGGCGGGAGACCGCCACTTCGATGGCCTGGCCGACAAGTTCGCTGCCAGCCTCTACGGTGGCCTGCGCGGCGAGCTGCGCCTGGCGCTGCTCGACCGCCTGCTGCCCGAGATGCTCGATCTGCACGGCCAGCCGGCGCTGGAGGTCGGCGGCGGGCTCGGTCAGCTGGCCGGCTGGCTCGCCGAGCGCGGCCATGACGTGACCCTGTGCGAGCCCGCCGCCGAGATGCGCGAGCGTGCCCGGGAGGCGCTGGCCGGTCGTCCGGTGCGTTTCGTCGAGGCGCCGCTGCAGTCGCTGCCGGAGGCGGCCCCGGGCCCCTGGCCGCTGATCACCTGTCACGCGGTGCTGGAGTGGCTGGGCGACCCGCGGGCGGCGCTGGCCACCCTGGCCGGCCTGCTGGCCCCCGGTGGCCAGCTGTCGCTGATGGTCTTCAATCGTGATGCGCTCAGGCTCTCCAACGTGGTCAAGGGCAACCTCGAGAAGGCCCTGGCCGACCGCCTGGAAGGCAAGGGGCAGCGCAAGCGCCTGACGCCCATCTCGCCGCTGACCCACGACCAGATCGTGACCTGGGCCGCGGAGCTGGGTCTCGAGGTGCACGCCACGGCCGGCGTGCGCGTCTTCCACGACTACCTGCGCCAGCCGCCGCAGACCGAGGCCGAGCGTCGCGACCTGCTGGCGCTGGAATGGCAGTACTGCCGCGTCGATCCCCACTGGCGGCTGGGCCGCTATCTGCTCTATACCCTGATTCGCCCCGAGGAGCCCGTGCGATGAATGCCGAGACCCCCGTCTGCCAGCTGCTGCAGCGCCAGGACGCCGACTACCGCGGCTGGCTGTGGGTGGCGCCGCCCCGCGATGCCTGGCTGGAAGGCGGCGAGGGCGTCCTGCTGGCCGCCGATCAGGCGGTGCTGGCGGCCTGGCGCCAGCGCGGTCGCCCGGCGCTCTCGCCCTTCGACGACGACGCCCCGGCACCGCCCGGCGTGGTGCTGTTCTGGCCCAAGGCCCACGCTCTGGGCGAGTGGTGGCTGCTGTGGCTGTGCGCGCGGCTGCCGGCGGGCACGCCGCTGCAGGTGGTCGGGGAGAATCAGGGCGGTATCAAGCGGGTGCTCAAGGTGCTGGCGGCGCTGGGCCTGGGATGCCGCAAGGTCGACAGCGCGCGACGCTGCACCCTGTTCGCCTCCAGCCTCGACCGCGTCGCCCTCGAACCCGATGCGGCCTGGACCTCGTTCGAGGCGGAAATCGGCAGCGAGCGCCTGACGCTGGCCAGCCATCCCGGCGTGTTCGGCCACGGCAAGCTGGACGACGGCACCCGGCTGTTGCTCGAGCAGCTGCCCGCGGCATTGCCGGCGACGGGCGAGGTGCTGGACCTGGGCTGCGGCGACGGCATTCTCGCCGCCTGGCTGGCGCATCGCGGCCACGGGGTGACCGCCGTCGACGTCAACGGCTTCGCGGTCGAGGCTACGCGGCGCACCCTGGCCGCCAACGGGCTAGGCGGCGAGGTGCTGGCCGGCGATGTCTTCGACGGCCTGGGCGAGCGCCGTTTCGATGCCATCGTCAGTAACCCGCCCTTCCATCAGGAGCGGGCTATCGACTACGGGCCGGCGGGGCGACTGATCGCCGAGGCGCCCAGGCATCTGCGCCCGGGCGGGCGTCTGGTGCTGGTGGCGAACGCCTTCCTGCCCTATCCCGACCTGCTCGAGCGGGCCTTCGGCGGCTTCGAGGTGCTCGCCGATGACCGCCGCTTCAAGGTCTATTCGGCTCGGGTCTGATCGTGGCTCGTGCCCGATACCGCCCACGCCCGCCGGGCGTCCCCGGCGGGCGTGGGTCGAACGGGTCCGAGGGCCGGGCGTGCGGCCTACTGGGCGGTGGACTGACCGGCGGAGCCGCTCATTTCCGTGGAGCCGCCCATCTCGCCGGTGCCGCTCATGTTCCCGGAACCGCTCATGTCACCCGAGCCGGACATGTTTCCGGAGCCGGACATGTTTCCGGAGCCGCTCATGCCGCCGGTACCGCTCGCGTCACCGCCGGTGCCCATGCCGGCCGAACCGCCCATCTCGCTCGAGCCGTTCATGCTGCCGTCGGCACCGCCGGGCAGCGACTGGCGCGCCGCCTCGTATTCCTCGCGGCTGAGGGCGCCGTCGCCGTTGGTATCCGCGGTTTCGAGGTCGATGCCGTCCACGGCGAGGGCTTCCTCGGCGCTCAGCATGCCGTCGCCGTTGAGATCCAGCCGATCGAAGGAAGGCGGGTTGGCGACGGCGGCGCCGGCACCGAGCAGGGCGAGGGGGAGCAGGGTCGTCTTCAGCAGCGTCTTCATGGGAATCCTCCTGGAATGCGTGCTTGGCGTACCACGAGCCGATGGGCTCGTCTGCTTCCTCTCAAGCCAGTCTCATGCCATTGATGAAATTTCTTCTTGCATAACATGAGGTTGTGTTTCATGGCATGGGGCCGTGTCGGGTGTCTGCCGCGCTTCGGGCGACGCAAGGCGTTGGCGTGTGGCGACGATGCCGCAAGTGCCATAAATGCAGGTCACTGAATTTCAAGATGTTATTTCTGTCGCCATGGCGCGTCGCGGGGCGCTTGACGGCCTTACCGCTAAGGCTGGCGGTAGGCGATCTCGGTGATGATGTAGGTGGTCTCGCCGCCCGGTGCGGCCACCGTCACCTCGTCGTCCAGCGGGCGGCCGAGCAGGGCCTTGGCCAGCGGCGCGTCGACGCTGATCCAGTGCTTGCCGGTATCGGTCTCGTCGTGTCCGACGATGCGCAGGCGCATCTCCTCGCCGTCCTCGTCCTCCAGGGTCACGAAGGCGCCGAAGAACACCCGCTCGGTGTCCTCGGGCAGCCGGTCCACCACCGTGAGTTCGTCGAGCCGCTTGGTCAGGTAGCGGATTCGGGCGATCACCCGGTTGAGCTCCTTCTTGTTGTAGGTGTAGTCGGCGTTCTCGCTGCGATCGCCCAGGGCAGCGGCTTCGCCGACCTTGGTCGAGAGGGCGGGACGCTTGACCCGCGACAGGTGATCCAGGATGCCGCGCAGGCGCTCGGCGCCCTCGGCGGTGATCAGGTTGCTCTTGGGCTCCTGGCGCGGGTCCTTGGCGGGATCGCGCCAGCGAGTCATGTTGCGGCCTTTCATCGGCAGCGCCCTCCTGTGGGATGCGAAGCAAAGGCCTTCATTGTGAGGCGAGGGCACGGTCGAGGCCAGACTGGCGGCTGATTCAAACGTTCGTTACATTTTCGTGGTGTCGCCTCGACCATCACAACCACAATGCATGAGGAAAGCGCCATGTCTGCACGCCGCCTGCCGACCGTCGTTCTCGGGATGGGGCTCGCGTTCGCCCCGCTGCTCCAGGCCCAGACGCCGCAGGACGACCTGTTCTCGCTGCGCAGCCGCTGGGAGCACACCACCACCGCCATGTCGGAGACGCGTCGCGTCGACGCTCTCGAGGCCCTCGCCGCGGAGGCGAAGACCCTGGCCGAGTCTCATCCCGAGAGGGCGGAGGCGAGCGTGTGGCGCGGCATCATCCTGGCATCCCTGGCCCGGGAAAGCAGCGGCCTCGACGCCCTGGGGGCGGCCAAGGAGGCGCGTCGGGTGCTGGAGTCGGCCCTCGAGCGGGCCCCCGGCGGGCTCCAGGGGTCGGCCTATGTGACGCTCGGGGCGCTCTACGATCGTGCGCCGGGCTGGCCGATGGCCTTCGGCGACGAGGAAACCGCCGAGCGGATGTTCCGGCGCGCCGAGGCGATCCGCCCCGAGGGCATCGACGTCCACCTCTACTACGCCGCCTTCCTCGAGGGTGAGGGACGGGAAGCCGAGGCGCTGGCGCATGCCCGGCGGGCCGTCGATGGCCCCCTGCGCGAGGGGCGTGAGGCCTCCGATGCGGCGCTGCGTGACGAGGCCAGGGCCATGGTCGCTCGACTCGAAGAGTAGGGCGCGAGGCCGGCGGCGAGGTTGGCACGCCGTCGCCACGCCGGGATAATGGGCGCTTTCGCGATCATCGGAGGGCTCATGTCGCAACACGATCCACACCAGGCCGCCGATGCCCTCGACGCCGCCCCCTTCGACGCCGGCGACGTGGAGCTGATCAAGCGGCGCTGCCTGCATCAGGGCTTCTTCCGGCTCGAGGAGCTGCACCTGCGGCACCGCCTCTTCGAGGGCGGTTGGAGCGCGCCGGTGGTGCGCGAGGTGCATCGCCGGCATGACGCCGTGGGCGTGCTGCTCTACGATGTGGAGCGGGACGCCGTGGCGCTGGTGGAGCAGTTCCGCGCCGGTGCCCTGGACGACCCTGCCTCGCCCTGGAAGCTGGAAATCGTGGCAGGGCTGGTCGAGCGCGGCGAGTGCCGCGCCGACGTTGCCCGCCGCGAGGCCGAGGAAGAGGCCGGCTGCCCGGTGGGCGAGCTGATCGAGCTGCATACCTACTACCCGAGCCCGGGCGCCTGCGACGAGCGGGTCACCCTGTTCTGCGGGCTCATCGACAGCCAGGGCCTGGGCGGCATTCACGGCCTCGACGAGGAGCACGAGGACATCCGCGTGCAGGTGATGCCCTTCGCCAGGGCCTGGGAACTCATGCTGGCCGGAAGACTCGACAATGCCATGTGCCTGATCGCCTTCCACTGGCTGGCGGCGGAGCGGGCCTCATTGCGAGCGAGGAGGTAGCGTGTCGAGAAACGCCTATGTGACTGACCTGAAGACCCTGCAGGGCGAGTGCACCGCCAACTACGTGCGGCTGACCCGTCTGCTGGGCGACATGGAGGTCGGCGAGACGCGCGAGGTGGAGCTGGTCAGCCATGGGCGCCGCGTCGGCGCGCTGTGCCTGGAGCTCCTCGAGCGAGCGCCCTACACCAGCATCGTGCGGGTCTCCCAGCGGGGCGTGCTCGACGGCGTGCTCGAATCGCCGCGCATGCGCGTGCACCTCTATCACGACGTGCGCATGGCCGAGGTCAACGACTTCCAGCGCCAGCGCCACTTCGATGGCCGCTATCGCTATCCCAACGCGCGCATGCACCAGCCCGACGAGAAGCTGCAGCTCAATCGTTTCCTGGGCGAATGGCTCGACCACGGCCTGGCCCACGGTCACTCCATGGACCTGCCCGAACTTCCGTGAACCTTCTGCCACTCCCAAGGCCCCGCCAGAGGGCCGTCATCAAGGACGCCCCGGCTCGATGCGACTGATCCAGATCACCGACTGTCATCTCCACGCCGATCCCCAGGCGCGCTCGCGCACCGGCCTGCCCCATCGCCAGCTCGAGCGCGTGGTGGCCGCCGCCGCCGGCCTGCGGCCCGACATGGTGCTGATGACCGGCGACATCAGCGAGGATCGCACCGCCGCCTCCTACGCCGAGGCAGAGCGGCTGCTGGCGCCGCTGGCGTGCCCCTGGTTCTGGCTGCCCGGCAATCACGACGAGCCGGGCCTGATGGCCGACTGCCGGCCCTTCCACGAGACCCTGGACCTGGGCCAGCGCCGCCTGCTGCTGCTCGACACCCAGCGCATCGGCCAGGAGGCCGGCGAGCTCGGCGAGGCCCGGCTGACGGCCCTGGCGGAGCGCCTCGCCGAGGACGATCGGCCGACGCTCGTGGCCATGCATCATCCGCCGGTGGCGGTGGGCTCCGCCTGGATGGACGCGCTCGGCCTGACCGACGCCGACGCCTTCTGGGACGTCGTGGCCGGTCATGCGCACGTCGAGGCGGTGATCTGCGGGCATATCCATCAGGCCTTCGTCGGCCGTGGCCCCGAGAGCGCCGGCGGCGTGCCCGTCTACGGTTGCCCCTCGTCCAGCGACCAGTTCCTGCCCGGCGCCGAGGACTTCGCCGTGGACGAGGCTTCGCGCCCCGGCTTCCGGGTCATCGATCTGACGCGGGAAGGCCTCTCCACCTGGGTCGAGCGCGTCGACCTCTGAGGGGAAAGGCCAATAGCGCTTTTGCGTCTAAAAAGATAGATATTAATTCTTTTACGTTATTATTGCTTAGGCGGTAACCTGCGGCGCATGATCCCTTTTCCGCCCATGTCATGCGAGGTAGCCGGGCCATGAACAGTCTTCATGCACCGACACGCGAGAGTGCCGTCACGGCCGAAGGCAGCAGTGCCGCTGCCGGTCTGACGCCGCGGCGGCTGACGCATCTGCAGCAGCTGGAAGCCGAGTCCATCCACATCATCCGCGAGGTGGCGGCCGAGTTCGCCAACCCGGTGATGCTCTACTCCATCGGCAAGGACTCCTCGGTGATGCTGCACCTGGCGCGCAAGGCCTTCTATCCCGGGCCGCCGCCGTTCCCGCTGATGCACGTCAACACCACCTGGAAGTTCCGCGAGATGATCGAGTTCCGCGACCGCATGGCCGCGGAATCCGGCATGGAGCTGATCGAGCACATCAACCAGGAAGGCGTCGAGGCGGGCATCAACCCCTTCGATCACGGCTCCAGCGGCTACACCGACGTGATGAAGACCCAGTCGCTCAAGCAGGCGCTGGACAAGTACGGCTTCGATGCCGCCTTCGGCGGCGCGCGCCGCGACGAAGAGGCCAGCCGCGCCAAGGAGCGCGTGTTCTCCTTCCGCGACAAGCACCACCGCTGGGACCCGAAGAACCAGCGTCCCGAGCTGTGGAACCTCTACAACGCCCGCGTCAACAAGGGCGAGTCGATCCGCGCCTTCCCGCTCTCCAACTGGACCGAGCTGGACATCTGGCAGTACATCTACCTCGAGTCGATCCCGATCGTGCCGCTGTACTTCTCCGCGCCGCGTCCGGTGGTCGAGCGCGACGGCATGCAGATCATGGTCGACGACGACCGCCTGCCGCTCGAGGAGGGCGAGGTGCCGGAAGAGAAGTGGGTGCGTTTCCGCACGCTCGGCTGCTACCCGCTGACCGGCGCGGTGGAGTCCACCGCCACCACGCTGCCCGAGATCATCCAGGAAATGCTGCTGACCCGCACCAGCGAGCGCAGCGGCCGCGCCATCGACCACGACCAGGCCGGCTCGATGGAGAAGAAGAAGCGCGAGGGGTATTTCTAAACATGTCACATCAGTCCGAACTCATCGCCGACAACATCGAGCAGTACCTGCACGAGCACGAGAACAAGGACCTGCTGCGCTTCATCACCTGCGGCAGCGTCGACGACGGCAAGTCGACCCTGATCGGCCGGCTGCTGCACGACTCCAAGATGATCTTCGACGATCAGCTGGCGGCCATCACCCAGGCGTCCAAGAAGAGCGGCACCACCGGTGAAGAGGTGGATCTGGCGCTGCTGGTCGACGGCCTGCAGTCCGAGCGGGAGCAGGGCATCACCATCGACGTGGCCTATCGCTTCTTCTCCACCGACAAGCGCAAGTTCATCATCGCCGACACCCCGGGCCACGAGCAGTACACCCGCAACATGGCCACCGGCGCGTCCACCGCCGGCCTGGCGGTGATCCTGATCGACGCCCGCTACGGCGTGCAGACCCAGACCAAGCGCCACAGCTTCATCGCCGACCTGGTGGGCATCCGCCACCTGGTGATCGCGGTCAACAAGATGGACCTGGTCGAGTACAGCCAGGCGCGCTTCGACGAGATCGTCGCCGAGTATCGCGCCTTCGCCGAGCAGTTGGGCGCCGACGACATCCGCTTCGTGCCGCTCTCCGCGCTCAAGGGCGACAATGTCGTCAACCAGAGCGAGACCATGGGCTGGTACGACGGCCCGGCGCTGCTCGAGCTGCTCGAGAGCGTCGAGGTCCGCGCCGATCACAACCTCACCGACCTGCGCCTGCCGGTGCAGTACGTGAACCGCCCGAACCTGGACTTCCGCGGCTACGCCGGCACCCTGGAAGCGGGCGTGCTGCGTCCCGGCCAGGCGGTCAAGGTGCTGCCGTCCGGCAAGACCTCCACGGTCGAGCGCATCGTCACCTTCGACGGCGACCTGGACGACGCCTACCCGGGGCAGGCGATCACCGTGACCCTCGCCGACGAGATCGACATCTCTCGCGGCGACTGGATCGTGGCCGCCGATGCCGAGGTGACCGAGGCCGCGGCCTTCGACGCCGACATCGTGTGGATGAGCGAGCAGGCCCTCGAGCCGGGCCGCCAGGTCGACATCCGCCTCGCCGGCCGCTCGGTGGCGGGCAACGTCGACACCATCCATTACCAGGTGGACGTCAACACCCTGGAGCAGCATCAGGCCGAGCGCCTGGAGCTCAACGCCATCGCCCGCTGCCGCGTGGCGCTGACCGGCGAAGTGCCGATCGACAGCTACGACCGCAGCCCGGGCACCGGCAGCTTCATCGTCATCGACCGGCTGTCCAACATCACCGTGGGCGCGGGCATGATCCGCGGCGCGGCCGAGGCCGGCAGCGTGGCCGCGGGCGAGGTCGACTGGGCCGGCTTCGAGGTCGAGCTCAACGCCCTGGTACGCAAGTACTTCCCGCACTGGGAGGCCAAGGACATCAGTCAGCTGCTCGGCCGCTGATGCCCTGATCCGCCCTGCGGGTAACACGAGGCCCCGTCGCGCAAGCGACGGGGCCTCGTTGTTTTCAGGGCATGAAGGCACGGGCTTGTATGGGGTCAGACCCCGGCCAAGCCGCCAGGCCCGTCATGGTGCACTTCGCCCGCCGTATCGCCGCCGCGGGGGTCTGACCCCGTGGCGGCAGCTGAAAGCGGTATCAGCGTGGCCGGTTGGCGACCAGCACCGCGCGGCGCGGCGCCGGATGGCCCTCGCGGGTCCTGGTCGGATCGTCGGGGTCGAGGAAGTCGGCCAGCGACTGGAAGGTCATCCACTCGGTGGCGCGCTGCTCGTCCAGCGAGGTGTCGGCCTCGTCGACCACCCGCACGTTGTCGAAGCCGGCGCGCTCGAGCCACTGGCACAGCGCGGCGGAGGAGGGCAGGAAGTAAACGTTGGGCATGGCGGCGTAGCGGTCGCCCGGCAGCAGCACCGTGGTGGCATCACCCTCGACCACCAGGGTCTCCAGCACCAGCTCGCCGCCGGGACGCAGCGCGGCCTTGAGCTGGGCCAGATGCTCCAGCGGCGAGGGGCGGTGGTAGAGCACGCCCATCGAGAACACGGTGTCGAAGAAGGCCAGCGCCTCCGGCACGTCCTCGATGCCCACCGGCAGGAAGTGAACCGCACCGTCATCGGCGTCGCCGACGAAGTGGCGCACCGCCTGGAACTGCCAGTAGAAGCGCGGCGAGGGGTCGATCACCAGCACGAAGCCGGCGCCCTCGCCGGCCATGCGCCAGGCGTGATAGCCGTTGCCGCCGCCCACGTCGAGCACCCGCCGGCCGGCCAGCGGGGCCAGGTGCGGGGCCACCCGCTGCCATTTCCAGTCGGAGCGCCATTCGGTGTCGATGGTCACACCGCCGAGCTTGTACGGCCCCTTGCGCCACGGTGCCAGCACGCGCAGCAGGCTCTCGCTCTGGCGGCGGCGCGAGGCGTCCAGCTCGGCGTCCACCGTGACGTGGTCGGCGTCGAGGCGTACCTCGCGGCCCGCCGGCAGCGGCGGCAGCTTGGCCACCGCCTTCTCCCAGGCCGGCAGGTCGCCGAAGCGCGAGCGGTCGAGGCCGCGGGCCAGCTGCTCGGGCAGCCGGGCCAGCCAGGTGTCGAGCCCCTGATCGAGGAAGGCCCGATAGAGCGGGCGATGGGCATCGGGAATCGGCACGTCAGTCTTCCTTGAAGGCGATCAGCGAGGCGAAGTTCAGGTACTGGAACCACACCAGCGAGCGCGAGAAGCCGGCGCGGGCCAGCCGCTCCCTGTGCGCGTCCAGGGTGTCCGGCACCAGCACGTTCTCCAGCGCGGTGCGCTTCTGGCTGATTTCCAGGTCGCTGTAGCCGTTGGCGCGCTTGAAGTCGTGGTAGCGCTCCACCAGCCAGGCGTTCTCCTGCTCGTCGGCGGCCTTGATCTTCTCCGAGAGCACCAGCACGCCGCCGGGCTCCAGGGCCTCATAGAGCCGGGCGATCACAGCGTCGCGATCTTCCGGCGCCAGGAACTGCAGGGTGAAGTTGAGCAGGATCATGCCCGACGGCGCGTAGTCGAGGGCGCGGATATCGCCCTCGATCACCGTCAGGTCGTGATCCGGGCTCTCGGTGGCCAGCGTCTCGCGGGCGCGCTCGACCATGGCCGGGGACAGGTCCACCCCGGTATAGCGGAAAGCCGCCGGCGGCAGCTGGCCGGCCAGGGCGAGTCCGGAGGCGCCCAGCGAGCAGCCCAGGTCATAGACGTGGCCGCCGTGACGCAGGTGTCGCCGGGCCAGCGGGCCGAGCATGGCCAGTATCTGGCCATAGCCCGGCACCGAGCGCCGGATCATGTCGGGGAAGCAGGAGACCACCCGCTCGTCGAACGAAAAGCGCGCCACCCGGTCCAGGGGTGTGGAAAAGATGGCGTCACGGTAAGATGCGTCACTCATATCGCAGGGATTCATGGGCTGGAAGCCCGACATTCTACTCCCCTGTTGTCGGCTACACGACAGGATGTCCAGGAGAAATTCCATGAGCCATACCCCCATCGATCAGCAGAGGGCCTGGTGTGCCCTCGCCGAGCATGCCGCGGGCATGGGGCGCCGGCACCTGCGCGATCTCTTCGACGAGCAGCCGAGCCGCTACGAGACCTTCGGCCGTAGCGCCGCGGGTCTGACCCTCGACCTTTCCAAGCAGCGTTGGACCGACCAGACCCTCGAGCTGCTGCTCGACCTGGCCCGCGAGGCCGACGTGCCCGAGGCGATCCGCGGCCTGCTGGCCGGCGAGCGCGTCAATCGCAGCGAGGACCGCCCGGCGCTGCACACCGCCCTGCGCCTGCCTGCCGACGCCCGCCTCGAGGTCGAGGGCCAGGATCTGGTCGCCTCGGTCCACGCCACCCTGGATCGCATGGAGGCCATGGTCGAGCGCTTCCACAACGGCCAGTGGCGCGGCGCCACCGGCAAGCCGATCCGCGACGTGGTCAACCTCGGGGTCGGCGGCTCCGATCTGGGGCCGCTGATGGTCACCCATGCCCTGGCCGACTATCGCCCCGATGTCGAGCAGCACATCGACGTGCACTTCGCCTCGACCATGGACGGCTCCCAGCTGGCCGACTACCTGGCGCGGCTGAATCCCGAGACCACGCTGTTCGTGCTGTCGTCGAAGTCCTTCACCACCATCGACACCCTGTCCAATGCGCGCACCGCGCGGGACTGGCTCAAGTCGCGGCTGCTGGGCGGCGCTCGCCAGGAGGGCGTCGACGAGGCGCTGCTGATGCGCCAGCACTTCATCGGCGTCTCGGCCAGCCCCGAGAAGATGAGCGAATGGGGCATTGCCGACGATCACCAGCTGGAGTTCTGGGAATGGGTCGGCGGGCGCTACTCGCTGTGGGGCGCCATCGGCCTGCCCATCGCCCTGGTGGTCGGCATGGAGCACTTCCGCGGCCTGCTGGCCGGCGCCCACGAGATGGACCGCCACTTCCGCGAGGCGGAGCTTGCCGACAACCTGCCGGTGCTGCTGGCGCTGGCCGGCATCTGGAACGTCAACTTCCTCGACATCCGCGCCCACTCCATCCTGCCCTACGACGGCCGGCTCGAGTATTTCGCCGCCTACCTCGAGCAGCTGGAGATGGAGTCCAACGGCAAGTCGGTGACCCACGACGGTGAGAGCGTGAGCTACTCCACCTGCCCGGTGCTGTGGGGCCAGCTCGGGCCCAACGCCCAGCATGCCTTCTATCAGCTGCTGCACCAGGGCACCCAGGCCGTGGAGTGCGACTTCATCGCGCCCAAGGTGCGCTACGATGACGTGCCGGACCCGGCCACCCGCGACCACCTGATGGGCCAGCACCGGCTGACGCTGGCCAACTGCTTCGCCCAGTCCCGGGCGCTGATGCTCGGCGACGCCGCCGTGGCCGATGACGAGGACGGCCCGCGCCCGGGTCACCGTCGCTATCGCGGCAACCAGCCCTCCAGCACCCTGCTGCTGGATCGCCTCACGCCCCGGACACTGGGCGCGCTGGTGGCGCTCTACGAGCACAAGGTGTTCGTGCAGGCGACGATCTGGGACATCAATCCCTTCGACCAGTGGGGCGTGGAGCTGGGCAAGACCATGGCCGGCGAGACCCAGCGCATCCTCCAGCACGAGGCCGGGCTCGAGGGCATGGACGACTCCACCCGCGGCCTGATCGAGGCGGTATGGGCGGCCGAGCCCCAGGCGGACGCGTGAGCGTCATGGTGCCCGTTCCTCGTGCTGGGCTGGCCATTTATACAGGGGTTCGGGTATGCTGAGCGCCGCTCTGCCGCGCGAGCCGGCCAGCGGCGTGCTCTACCTGCACGGCTTCAACAGCGGCGCCGCCTCGCCCAAGGCGGCGCTGATGCGCGAGGCCTGCGAGACGCTCGGCCTGCCCTGCGCCGCGCCGGACCTGCCGCATCGCCCCGATCGGGCCCTGGAAGCGGCCGAGGCCCGGCTCGCTGAACTGGGCGACCGGCCGCTGGTGGTCGGCAGTTCACTGGGTGGCTTTCTGGCCACGGTGCTTGCCGAGCGCCATGATCTGCCGGCGGCGCTGATCAATCCGGCGGTGGCGCCGGCGCGGCTGGTCGAGGCCTGGATCGGCGAGATACTCGTCAATCCCTACCACGGCCAGCGCTTCACGGTGGACATCGCCCATCGGCGGGCGCTGGAGACGCTGGCGCCCGAGCGGGTCACGCCGGCACGCTACCTGCTGCTGCTGGGCACCGCCGACGAGACCCTGGACGCCGCCGACGCCTTCGCGCTCTATCGCGGCGCCCGGACGATCCTCGAGCCCGGCGGCGATCACGGTTTCTCGACGCTGGCCGACTACCTGCCGGCGATCTTCGCCCAGGGCGGCCATGCCCTGGAAGCCGGGCGGGTGGCGCCCCGCGGCTGAGCGTGCGGATTCGAACATGCATAGGACACAGACGACGCCATGACCCAATACAGTGCCAGCTCGATCGAGGTGCTCGCCGGGCTCGAACCGGTGCGCAAGCGCCCCGGGATGTACACCGACACCGCGCGCCCCAACCATCTGGTGCAGGAGGTCATCGACAACAGCGTCGACGAGGCGCTGGCCGGCCACGCCAGGAAGATCGGCGTGCGGCTGTTCGAGGACGGCGGCGTCGAGGTCAGCGACGACGGGCGTGGCATGCCCATCGACATCCACCCGGAGCACGGCGTCTCCGGCATCGAGCTGATCATGACCAAGCTCCACGCCGGCGGAAAGTTCTCCAATTCGAGCTACCGCTTTTCGGGCGGCCTGCACGGGGTCGGCGTCTCGGTGGTCAACGCGCTCTCCAAGCGCCTCGAGGTCGAGGTGCTCAAGGGCGGGGAGCGCCACGGCATGGCCTTCGAGCACGGCGAGCTGGCCTCGCCGCTGGAGGTGATCGGCAGCGCCGCCAAGCGTGCCACCGGTACCATCCTGCGCTTCTGGCCGGAGGCGAGCTATTTCGACTCGCCGAAGCTGTCGCTGTCGCGGCTCAAGCACCTGCTGCGCGCCAAGGCGGTGCTGTGCCCGGGGCTCGAGGTCTCGCTGACCGAGGCCGACGGCACCCAGAGCGTGTGGCAGTTCGAGGACGGCCTGCGCGACTACCTGGCCCAGGCCACCGACGGCTATGAGGTGCTGCCGGCCTCGCCCTTCGTCGGCCACTTCGCCGACGAGGAGCACGGCGTCGATTGGGCCGTGCAGTGGCTGCCGGAGGGCGGCGAGCCGCTGCTCGAGAGCTACGTCAACCTGATCCCCACGCCCCAGGGCGGCACCCACGTCAACGGCCTGCGTGCCGGGCTGCTCGAGGCGCTGCGCGAGTTCTGCGACTACCGAAGCCTGCTGCCGCGCGGCGTCAAGCTGACCGCCGAAGACCTCTGGGAGCGAGTCTCCTTCGTGCTCTCGGTGAAGATGCTCGACCCGCAGTTCGCCGGCCAGACCAAGGAGCGACTGTCGTCGCGCACCGTGGCGGGCTTCGTCTCCGGGGTGGTCAAGGACGCCTTCTCGCTGTGGCTCAACCACCACGTCGACCAGGCCGAGGCGCTGGCCGAGCTCGTCATCAGTGCCGCCCAGCGTCGTCAGAAGAGCGCCAAGAAAGTGGCGCGCAAGAAGGTCACCTCCGGCCCCGCGCTGCCCGGCAAGCTGGCCGACTGCTCGGGGCAGGACCCGGCGGCCAGCGAGCTGTTCCTGGTCGAGGGCGACTCGGCCGGCGGCAGCGCCAAGCAGGCCCGCGACCGCGATACCCAGGCCATCCTGCCGCTGCGCGGCAAGATCCTGAACACCTGGGAGGTGGAGTCCCACGACATCTACGGCTCCCAGGAAGTCCACGACATCGCCGTGGCGATCGGCATGGACCCGGGCAGCGACGATCTGGGCAAACTGCGCTACCACAAGATCTGCATCCTCGCCGACGCCGACTCCGACGGCCTGCACATCGCCACGCTGCTGTGCGCGCTGTTCGTGCGCCACTTCCCGGCGCTGGTCGACGCCGGCCACGTCTTCGTCGCCATGCCGCCGCTGTACCGCATCGACCTGGGCAAGGAGGTCTTCTACGCCCTGGACGAGAGCGAGAAGGCGGCGATCCTCAAGCGCCTGGAAGGCAAGCGCGGCACGCCCAACGTGCAGCGCTTCAAGGGCCTCGGCGAGATGAGCCCGCTACAGCTGCGCGAGACCACCATGGCCGCCGACACCCGCCGGCTGGTGCAGCTGACCCGGGAGGAGGGCGACGGCACCCTCGAGATGATGGACATGCTGCTGGCCCGCAAGCGCGCCTCCGACCGCAAGAGCTGGCTCGAGGATTACGGCAACCTCGCCGAGATCGAGGTGTGAGCTGGAAGCTTGAAGCCGGAAGCTGGAAGAAAGCCCGCAATGTTCCGGGGGCAACTTCCAGCTTCAAGCTTTCAGCTTCGAGCTTTTCCAGAACGTATCGTGCGGGCACGGCCCGCGAAGTTTCCATGATGGCAGATAGGGCCCCGAACCCATGACCATGGATATCCAGGTGGCGGAGGGCGACGTCGAGCGCCTGTCCCTCCGCGAGTACACCGAGAAGGCGTACCTCGACTATTCGATGTACGTCATCCTCGACCGGGCGTTGCCGCACATCGGCGACGGCATGAAGCCGGTCCAGCGGCGTATCGTCTACGCCATGCGCGAGCTGGCGCTGAACGCCAACGCCAAGTACAAGAAGTCGGCGCGCACCGTCGGCGACGTGCTCGGCAAGTTCCATCCCCACGGGGACAGCGCCTGCTACGAGGCCATGGTGCTGATGGCGCAGTCGTTCAGCTATCGCTATCCGCTGGTGGACGGCCAGGGCAACTGGGGCAGCCCCGACGATCCCAAGTCCTTCGCCGCCATGCGCTACACCGAGGCGCGGCTGTCCAAGTTCAGCGAGACCCTGCTCAGCGAGCTGGGGCAGGGCACCGTGGACTGGACCGCCAACTTCGACGGCACCATGCAGGAGCCGGTGGTGCTGCCCTCGCGGCTGCCCCACGTGCTGCTCAACGGCGGCACCGGCATCGCCGTGGGCATGGCCACCGATATCCCGCCGCACAACGTGGGCGAGGTGGTCGAGGCCACCTGCCACCTGCTGCGCCATCCCGAGGCCACCACCGTCGATCTGATGGAGCGCCTGCCGGGGCCGGACTTCCCCACCGCCGCCGAGGTCATCACCCCGCACCGCGAGCTGCGCAAGATCTACGAGAGCGGCCGCGGCTCGGTGAAGATGCGCGCCCGCTACGGCCTGGAGGAGGGCAGCGTGGTGATCTCCGCGTTGCCCTACCAGGTCAGCGGTGCCAAGGTGCTGGAGCAGATCGCCGCCCAGATGCAGGCCAAGAAGCTGCCCATGGTGGCCGACCTGCGCGACGAGTCGACCCACGAGGAGCCCACCCGGCTGGTCATCGAGCCGCGCTCCAACCGGGTCGACATCGAGGCGCTGATGGCGCACCTGTTCGCCACCACCGATCTCGAGAAGAACGTGCGCGTCAACATGAACGTGATCGGCCTCGACGGTCGGCCGCGGGTCATGCCGCTGCCCGACCTGCTCGGCGAGTGGCTGCGCTTCCGCCGCAGTACCGTGCGTCGTCGTCTCGAGCATCGGCTGGGCAAGGTCCAGGATCGCCTGCACATCCTCGAGGGCCTGCTCACGGCCTACCTCAACATCGACGAGGTGATCCGCATCATCCGCGAGGAGGACGAGCCCAAGGCGGCGCTGATCGAGGCCTTCGGGCTCAGCGAGCGCCAGGCCGAGGCGATCCTCGAGCTGCGCCTGCGCCACCTGGCCAAGCTCGAGGAGATGAAGATCCGCGGCGAGCAGGACGACCTCGAGGCCGAGCGCGCCCGCCTGGAGGAGCTGCTCGGCTCCGAGGCCGCGCTGACCGACCTGATCGAGGAAGAGCTGCGCCAGGCCGCCGCGGACTACGGCGACGCGCGTCGCTCGCCGCTGGTCGAGCGCGAGGAGGCCAAGGCGCTGTCCGAGGTCGAGCTGCTCGGCGCCGACCCGATCACGGTGGTGCTCTCCGAGAAGGGCTGGATCCGCGCCGCCAAGGGCCACGAGATCGACCCCGAGGGCCTCTCCTACAAGGCCGGCGACCGCTTCCACCTGGCCGCCCGCGGCAAGACCAACCAGCCGCTGGTGCTGCTCGACGACACCGGCCGCGCCTATACGTTGAGCGCCCACAACCTGCCCAGCGCGCGCAGCCAGGGCGAGCCGGTCACCGGCCGGGTCAACGTGGCCGCCGGCGCCCACATGGCCGGGGTGTTGCTGGCGCCGCCGACCACCCGCTACCTGCTGGCCACCGACGGTGGTTACGGCTTCGTCGCCCACCTCGAGGCGCTGACCGCCAAGAACAAGGCCGGCAAGGCGGTGCTCAGCGTGCCCCAGGGCTGCAACGTGGTCGCGCCGCGGGCGGTGCCGGAAGGGGAAGGCGTCAGCGTGGCGGCGGTCTCCAACGAGGGGCGGCTGCTGGTGTTCCCGCTCGACCAGCTGCCGGAGATGGCCAAGGGCAAGGGCAACAAGATGCTCGACATCCCCGGCGCCCGGGCCGCGCGGCGCGAGGAGTTCCTGCGCGACCTGACGCTGCTGGCACCCGGCGATACCCTGGTGGTGCACGCCGGCAAGCGCAAGCTGACGCTCAAGGCCGACGATCTCGACTACTATCGAGGCGAGCGCGGCCGGCGCGGCAGCAAGCTGCCCCGGGGCCTGCAGAAGGTCGACCGGCTCGAGACAGAAGAAAAGAAATAGGGCGGAGGGGCGAGCCACGATGCCTTCGGGGCTCGCCCGGCCGACCGGCTGCACAAGCATCGAGGATGACATGACGAGACGACTCCTGATCCGCGCCACCGGCGCCGCCCAGCCCGGCCAGCTGGCCGGGCTGGGCCGCGCCCTGGCCCAGAGCGGCGCGCGGCTGCTGGACATCAACCAGAGCGTGACCTTCGGCATCGTGTCGCTGGAGGCCCTGGTGGGGCTCGACCACGACAGCGACCTGGAAGGCGCGCTGTCCGCCGCCGGCGATCGGCTGGGGCTCGACGTCCAGGCGATCCAGGTCGGCGCCGAGGACTATCACCGCTGGAGCGTGCAGGCCAGCCAGCCGCGGCTGATCCTGACCCTGCTGGCGCCGCACCTGCCGGCCGGCATCCTGGCCGAGGTCGGCGCCCTGACCGCCGAGCAGGGCCTGACCGTGGAGCTGATCCACCGGCTCTCCGGCCGTGAGCCGCTGGACGGCGGCGTGCCCGGCGAGCATGACGCCATCCAGGGCGCCTGCGTGGAGTGCTGGCTGCGCGGCGACAACGTCGATCTCGAGGCCCTGCGCGAGAAGGCGCTGGCGCTCGGCGCGGCCCACGGCGTCGACATCGCCCTGCAGGAGGATTCCATCTGGCGCCGCCATCGCCGGCTGGTGTGCTTCGACATGGATTCGACCCTGATCCAGGCCGAGGTGATCGACGAGCTGGCGCGCCGCCACGGCGTCTTTGAGGAGGTGGCCGAGGTCACCGAGCGGGCCATGCGCGGCGAGCTGGACTTCCAGCAGAGCTTCCGCGAGCGCATGGCGAAGCTCCGCGGCCTCGACGAGTCGGTGCTGGCCGAGATCGCCGAGGCACTGCCGCTGATGGACGGGCTGGAGCGGCTGATGAGCCAGCTCAAGCGGCTCGGCTATCGCACCGCCATCCTCTCCGGCGGCTTCACCTACTTCGCCCATTACCTCAAGGATCGCCTTGGTTTCGACGAAGTTCACGCCAACGAGCTGGTGATCGAGGACGGCAAGGTGACCGGCGAGGTGCGCGAGCCGATCGTCGACGCCGACCGCAAGGCCGAGCTGCTGTGTCAGCTCGCCGAGCGCGAAGGGCTCTCCATGGAGCAGACCATCGCCGTGGGCGACGGTGCCAACGATCTGAAGATGCTGGCCGCGGCCGGCCTCGGCATCGCCTTCCGTGCCAAGCCGCTGGTCCGTCAGCAGGCTCGTCACTCGCTCTCGACCCTGGGGCTGGACGCGGTGCTGTACCTGATCGGCTATCGACAGGGCGACCTGGAGGAGCGTTGAGGCGGTTTTCGCTGGCGTCGTCGGCTCACTCGGGGTAGCGTCGAAGGACGCTCACGACAATGACAAGGAATGCGCCATGCCTCAGCCCAGCTACACGCCGGAACTGCTAGACGAACTCAAGATGCTTGGTCTGTTCAATCCGAACAATCATCAGGAGGGCATCAAGGTGCACTCCAGCGCCGAGCCGGCGATGATCGAGGCCGCACAGCGTCTGCATCGCAAGGGCCTGGTGACTCAGGACGATGGCGGCTATCTCACCGCCACCGGCCAGGAGGCCGCCGAGCATGCCCGCGACCTGCTGACCCTGCTCGGCACGGCAGATGCCACGACCTGAATGACGACCCGTCGGCCGGCGAGAGTTGACAAGGCGTCCGCGGGCTGATTTTCTAGAGAGCATGAACATGACATCGTACAGCCTCGTCCTCGACCTACGACTACTAGCCCGCCGCTGAGCGCGCCGGGCGATGCCGTCTGCATCGCCCATTTGTCCAGGTCGAATTCGAGGTTGTCACATGTCCCGCACCGCTACCGTCATTCCCATGAACATTGCCCCTGTCTGTGTCGTACGCGCCGCCCGACCGGTCCGTGGGGTCGCGATGGTCATGACCGAACACTTCGACGACGCCCCGACTGCCTTACGGCAGTCGGGGCGTCGCCGTTTCTGAATCCGATAAACGCCCCGGGAGAACGCCGCCATGATGCTCGATAACCCCTCCGCCAAGTACCGTCCCTTCGTGGCCGTCGACCTGCCCGACCGCCAGTGGCCGAGCCAGCGCATCGAGACGCCGCCCCAGTGGTGCGCCGTCGACCTGCGCGACGGCAACCAGGCGCTGATCGATCCCATGGACCAGGAGCGCAAGCAGCGCTTCTTCGACCTGCTGGTGAAGATCGGCTTCAAGCAGATCGAGGTGGGCTTCCCCTCGGCCTCCCAGACCGACTTCGACTTCGTGCGCTCGCTGATCGAGGACGACAAGGTGCCGGAAGACGTCACCATCCAGGTGCTCACCCAGGCGCGCCCGCACCTGATCGATCGTACCTTCGAGGCGCTCAAGGGGGCGAGAAATGCTGTCGTCCACGTCTATAACGCCACCGATCCGGTGTTCCGCCGCGTGGTGTTCAACGTCAGCAAGCCCGAGTGCATCCAGATCGCGGTGGACGCCACCACCCGCATCCGCGAGCACATGATGGCGGCCCCGGAGACCCACTGGACCTTCCAATATTCGCCCGAGCTGTTCTCCACCACCGAGATGGACTTCGCGGTGGAGATCGTCGATGCCGTGGAGGCCACCTTCGGCGCCAGCGCCGACAAGCCGATGATCGTCAATCTGCCGGCCACCGTGGAGTGCGCCACGCCGAACAACTACGCCGACCAGGTGGAGTGGTTCTGCCGCCACGTCGCCAAGCGCGATCATCTGATCGTCAGCGTGCATCCGCACAACGACCGCGGCACCGGCGTGGCCGCCGCCGAGCTCGCGGTGATGGCCGGCGCCGACCGCGTCGAGGGCTGCCTGTTCGGCAACGGCGAGCGTACCGGCAACGTCGACCTCGTCACCCTGGCCATGAACCTCTACACCCAGGGCGTGCACCCGGGCCTCGACTTCTCCAACATCACGCCGATCATGCGCGAGGTGGAGTACTGCAACCAGCTGCCCGTGCACCCGCGCCATCCCTATGTCGGCGATCTGGTGTTCACCGCCTTTTCCGGCTCCCACCAGGATGCGATCAAGAAGGGCATGGCCGAGCGTCGTGAGCACCCCGACGCCGTCTGGGCGGTGCCCTATCTGCCGATCGATCCGCTCGACGTGGGCCGCAGCTACGAGGCGGTGATCCGCGTCAACAGCCAGTCCGGCAAGGGCGGCGTCTCCTATCTGCTCGAGCAGGAGCACGGCATCGAGCTGCCGCGCCGCCTGTCGATCGAGTTCAGCCAGGTGGTGCAGGAAGTGGCCGATCGCCTGGGCAAGGAGATCACCTCCGAGATGATCTACCAGGCCTTCGTCGACGAGTACCTTGAGCAGCGCGAGCCCTTCGCCCTGATCAGCCATCGCATGTCCTCCGAGCCGGACAGCCCCACCGTGACCCTCGACGCGACCGTCGAGGAAGGCGGCGAGCGCCGCGTTATCCAGGGCCAGGGCAACGGTCCGCTGGCGGCCTTCGTCAAGGCGCTGGCCGGCGAGGGCCATGACGTCGAGATCATCGACTACCACGAGCACTCCCGCGGCCAGGGCGCCGACGCCGAGGCGATTGCCTACGTGGAGGTACGCGTCAACGGCGAGGCGGTGTTCGGCGTCGGCACCGACGAGAGCATCACCAGCGCCTCGATCAAGGGCGTGCTGAGCGCGATCAACCGCAAGCACTCCACCGAGGAGCCGGCGGCCAACGTGACCGCCGAAACGCTGGCCTGATCCCCCCCGGCTCGCCGAGCCGGCATCGCGTCATCGCCCACCCCGTCGAGTTCGCTCGGCGGGGTTTTTTCGTGGCCTCACCCATCGGCGCGATCAGGCCGAGGCGCTCGCACCGGCCCGTGCGGCCCGGCATTCGCTGGGCGTGAGGCCGAACTCGCGCTTGAAGGCGGTCGCGAAGTTGGGGGCGCGGGTATAGCCGGCCAGTGCGGCGGCCGCCTCGACGCTGGCACCCTCGCGGGTCAGGGCATCGCGGGCCAGCGTCAGGTGATGGCGGCGCAGGAAGCGCCCGAGGGATTCGCCCTGCTGAGCGCGGAAGCGGCGCTGAAGGTTGCTCAGGCTCATGCCCAGTCGCCGGGCCAGGTCGTCCTGGGTGGCGCCCCGGGCCTGGCCGTCGTCGACCAGTGCCATCAGCCGTGCCAGGCGGCGGTCGACGGGGGCGCTGTGCGATGCCTCGAGCCGCTGAGGAAGCGGCGTCGGCGGGCGCGCCACGGCCAGCGCCTCGCCGGCCAGCGCCATGGCAAAGCCGCTCAGCTGCAGATGATGGGCGGCATCGTCTCGCGTCAGCCGTTCCGGCGTGAACAGCTGTGCCGCCAGGGCGAGCAGGCCCGGTGACGGTGTCCATTGGCTCAGGTGAGGCATGGCGCCTTGAAGCAGTCCCGAGTGGCCGTGACGTGCCAGCCAGTGCGGCGACAGGCCGAGCGTCAGGGTGCGCTCGAAGCCGCCGGCCTGTCCCAGGCGGGCGAAGGTCGTGGCCCGGGGCAGGGCGGCCACCAGGCCGGTCGCGTTCCCCCCGGGCCCCAGGAAGACCTCATGGGTGCCGTAGCGCACCCGGGCCGCGCCATCGATCACCAGGGCGATCTTGAGACCGGCCGGTAGTTCCGCCCGACTGGTAAGGCCGAAGCGGTCGCGGACCTCGGCCAGCCGCAGCCGCATGCCCGGCTGTAGCTCGGCGACGCGCATATGGCCGTCGAGCAGGGCGGTTCGCCGATCCCAGTCCGGGGCGTCGAGGCGCTGATGGCGCACCAGCGGCGCGGACAGGTCGCGCAGCTGCCTGGCGTCGATGCCGTGATTGAAGGCGGGTTCTCCCATGGGGTTTTCTCTCGTCGACAGGTGTCGCGGGCGTATCGCCGAGGTGTCGGTTCGCCGCGTTTGCAAAGCCATTCGCCCGAGGCGCAAAGGCGGTGGCCAGGAACCGCTGACATAATGCGCTTCCGTCGCTAGTGTAACGCATTCTCATTTATGGGTGGCGTGCGAGCGGCTCGAAGGTACGACAAGGGAACGCGACATGATCATACGAGAAGGCTACACCTTCCGCTCCACGGCGCTGCTGGGCGGCACGCTGGCCCTGATGGGGATTGCCCAGACCGCGCTGGCTCAGTCGATCGAGGATGCCGCGCGCCTCGACACCATCACGGTCGAGGGGAACCGGCTCTACGAGATGCTGCCCTCCGAGACGACCGGCGGCTACGGCATCGATGCCGCCACCGTGGGCACCAAGACGCCGGCCGCACTGCGCGACATTCCGCAGTCGGTGAGCGTGGTGACGCGCGACGCCATCGAGGACCAGGGCTTCGCCACCCTGGACGAGCTGGGGCGGCGCACGCCGGGCATGCGGGTGCTCTCCAACGACAACGGCCGCTCGTCGATCTATGCCCGTGGCTACGAGTACGACGCCTACAGCATCGACGGCCTGCCGGCCCCGATGTCGAGCATCACCGGCTCGGTGCCGTCGCTGGCGGCCTTCGACCGGGTCGAGGTCATGCGCGGGCCGTCGGGGCTGTTCAACAGCACCAGCGAGATGGGCGGCATCGTCAACCTGGTGCGCAAGCGTCCGACCCGCGAGTTCCAGGGGCACGTCACCGGCAGCGCCGGCACCGATGATCGCCTGGGTGCCCAGGTCGATGTCGCGGGACCGATCGATGCCGCCGGGCGTATCCGCGGCCGGCTGGTCGTCGATCACACCGAACACGCCCGTTTCGTCGACCGCAACGACAACGATCAGGATGATCTCTATGCGGCGCTGGACATCGATCTCGACGAGGCGACCACCCTGGGGCTCGGCTTCCTGCACAACCGCAAGGACATCGTGGTCGATAACGGCCAGCCGGTGGGCAGCGACGGCGAGCTGCTCTACGGCGATCGCTCGGCCTTCTACGGTGCCGACTGGAACGACTTCGAGAGTCGCTCCGACGACTGGATCGCCGAGCTGAGCCACCGCTTCGAGGGTGGCGGCGTCGGGCGCCTCGCCGCACGCTATTCCGACCGCCGGGCCGACTACAACTACGCCTTCGGCGGCAGCGCCCTCGATGCGAACGAGACGCTGGCCGTGGCGGGCATCGGCAGCGAGGTCGACCAGCAGGCGCTGTCGCTGGATGCCAGCTATAGCCAACCGTTCTCGGCATTCGGCAACGTCAGCGAGTTCGTGGTCGGCGCCGACCACAAGCGCTACGAGACCGATACCCGGTCTGGTCGATCGCGTAGCCTGGCCGGTGGGCGCGTGACCCTCGACGAGCTCAATGAGCTGGCCTTCGTCGACGTGCTCGATAGCGCGTGGACCCGCGGGCGGGGGTACAGCGACAGCGAGACCACGCTCGAGGAGAGCGGCGTCTACGGCAAGCTGACCCTGCGCCCCGTGGCATCGCTGGCGCTGATCGCCGGCGGCCGGCTGAGCCACTACGACGTCGACCTGACGGATCGCGTGGCGGACGACAGCCAGAGCCGCAGCGAGGGTGAGTTCACGCCCTATGCCGGCCTGGTCTACGACCTCGATGCCGACCACTCGCTGTATGCCAGCTACTCCCGGGTGTTCAAGCCGCAGACCTCCCATGATGCCGATGGCGACCTGCTCGAGCCGCGTGAGGGCGAACAGTTCGAAGTCGGCATCAAGGGCAGCTACCTCGGCGGTGCGCTTAACGCCCGGGTCAGCGCCTTCCGGCTAGAGGACGAGAATCGGGCGGCCACGCCGGACGATCCGGGCGCCGACTATGTCGTCGGGGTGGGCAAGATGCGCATCCAGGGCGCCGAGTTCGAGGTGACGGGCAGTCTGACCGAGCAGTGGGATGTGATCGCCGGCTATACCTATCTGGATACCGAGGTGAAGCAGGCGTCCACCAACCGTGACGACGGGGTCTTCCTGCTGATGCCGCACAGCGTCGTCAACCTGTGGACCCAGTACGGCTTCGAGGGTGGCGCGCTGGACGGCCTGAGCCTCGGCGGGGGCGTCACCGCGATGAGCGACTTCGCCTCCAGCAACGGCGTCGAGGCGCCGGGCCATGCGGTGGTCGACGCCATGGTCGGCTACGACTTCGGCGCCAACCTGAGTGGCCAGCTCAACGTCCACAATCTGCTGGACCGTGATTACTACCAGCGCGTGGGCGGGGTGAACACCTTCAACATGCCCGGGGCGCCCGCCAGCGTCGTCGCCTCGCTGCGCTATGACTTCTGAGTCGAGCCGGTCGGTGTTCGCCGCCGGGCACCACGGCATGCCGTGGTGCCCGGTCCCCCTGCGAGCGGCTCTGAGGACGGGGCTGCTGGCGCTGTGCTGGGCGGTGGCCAGCATGGCCCAGGGAGCGATGCCGCCGGGCGTGACGCTGTCGGAGTCGCGTGAGTTCACCCTGGCCTCCGCCGACACCGGTGGCGACTACCTGATCCAGGTGGCGCTGCCCGACGCGCCGCCGCCGGCAGGAGGCTACCCGGTGCTCTATCTGCTCGACGGCAACGCGCGTCTGCCGCTGGTGCAGGCCGCGCGGGACACCCTGACCCGGCGCGGCCCCGAGGCGGATGGCAGCCCGTGGCTGATCGTCGCCATCGGCTACCCCGGAGTCGAGCGCTTCGCCCGCGAGCGGCGCGCCGTCGACTACACGCCGACGGTGGCAGAGCGTGACGAGAGCGATGAAAGGCACGGTGGCGCGGAGGCCTTTCTGGACTTCATCGAGACCCGGCTCAAGCCGGCCATCGCTGCGCGCTTCCCGGTCGATACCGAGTGCGAGGCGCTGTTTGGACACTCCTACGGCGGACTGCTGACGGTGCATGCGCTGATGACGCGACCGACGAGCTTCGCGCGCTATATCGCCATCAGCCCGTCGCTGTGGTGGTATGGCGAGGCGCCGCTGGCGCATCTGGCGGCGCTCGGCGTGTCGGAGCGCGAGGACGGCGAGGCGCCGCGGGTGATGATCGGCGTCGGCGGGGACGAGCAGACGCCGCGCGAGGGCGAACTCGGCACACCGCGGGCCGAGCGGCTGCGCGAGCGGGCCATGGTCGACAACGCCCGGCGTTTCGCCGACTGGCTGGCCGCGCATCGGCCGGGCTGGCGCGTCGGCTTCTCGGTGTTTCCGGGCGAGGATCATGGCAGCGTGATGTGGCCGGCGACCCGGGCGGCGCTGGCCTTCCTGCACTCGCCCTGATCGCCGTGGCCGCTGCCAGGCTTACAGCGGCGTCTTGCTGGCCTCGCCGGGTACCTCGCGGACCAGCGTCGGCATCAGGAAGCCGGGCAGGTGCCGGCGCAGCTCGGCGACCAGCGCGCGGGCCGCCTCGTCGGTCACGTCGAAGTGGGCGGCGCCGGCCACCGGGTCCAGCACGTGCAGGTAGTAGGGCAGGATCCCGGCCTCGAACAGCCGCTCGGAGAGCGCGGCCAGCGAGGCGACGTCGTCGTTGACGCCTTGCAGCAGCACGCTCTGGTTGAGCAGGGTCACGCCCGCGACCTGCAGCCGCCGACAGGCCTCGACCACCGCCTCGTCGATCTCCCGGGCGTGGTTGATGTGCAGCACCATGACCTTCTGCAGCCGTGTGCCGCCGAGCCAGTCGAGCAGGGCGTCGTCGATGCGGTCGGGGATCACCACCGGCAGCCGGGTGTGGATCCGCAGCCGCCGAAGGTGCGGGATGGTCTCCAGCCGTTCGACCAGCCAGGAAAGCTGGCGGTCGCTGGCCGCCAGCGGGTCGCCGCCGGAGAGAATCGCCTCGTGAATGGAGGCGTCATCGCGCAGGTAGGAGAGCGTCTCCTCCCACTGGGCCCGCGAGGGCGCGTTCTCTTCGTAGGGGAAGTGGCGGCGGAAGCAGTAGCGGCAGTTCACCGCGCAGGCGGGACTCGCGATCAAGAGCACCCGGCCGGCGTACTTGTGGATCAGCCCGCGCCGAGGGCTATGGTCGGCCTCCTCGAGCGGGTCGGCGACGAAACCGGGGGCGGCCTCGGCCTCCTCGCCGAGCGGCAGCACCTGGCGCAGCAGCGGGTCGCTCGGGTCGCCGGGGCGGATGCGGGCGAGATAGGCCTCCGGCACCCGCACCTCGAACAGCGCATGGCCGGCCTCGGCGCCGGGCGCCCACTCCGGGGCGAGGCCCAGGCGGCGGCACAGTTCGTGCGGGTCGCGGATCGCGCCGGCCAGCTGCGCCTGCCAGGCGCCGGGCGCAGGCGTGGCGGGCCGGCACTGCAAAGGAATCGGGCTTCGGGTTATCATGCGGGGCACACTTCGAGGCGAGCGAGGGCTTGTCCCTCGGCCACTGTCATTTGCTTGCTCGCGCCCGCGGCTTCGGCCGCCGGCGCGCTGGAATATGGAACGATCATCATGGCGAACTATTCTACCAACGAATTCAAGGGCGGTCTGAAGGTCATGCTGGATGGCGACCCCTGCGCCATCCTCGAGAACGACTACGTCAAGCCGGGCAAGGGCCAGGCCTTCAACCGCGTCAAGCTGCGCAACCTGATGACCGGTCGCGTCTGGGAGCGCACCTTCAAGTCCGGCGAGTCACTGGAAGGCGCCGACGTGCTCGAGCTGGACATGGAGTACGTCTACACCGACGGCGACATGTGGCACTTCATGAAGACCGACGGTTCCTTCGAACAGTACGCCGTCGAGAAGAAGGCGCTGGGCGAGACCGACAAGTGGCTCAAGGAGCAGGTGGTCTACACCGTGACCCTGTGGAACGACAACGCCATCGCCGTGACCCCGCCGAACTTCATCGAGCTCGAGGTCACCGAGACCGACCCCGGCCTCAAGGGCGACACCGCCCAGGGCGGCTCCAAGCCGGCGACCCTGTCCTCCGGCGCCGTGGTGCGCGTGCCGCTGTTCATCAACCAGGGCGAAGTCTTGAAAGTCGATACGCGTACCGGCGAGTACGTCTCCCGCGCTTGATGTCGGGCCCTTCCTGCGCTCGCTCAGGCGGCGTTGAATCCCGGATCGGCTTGCTCATTTAGCGCTGCTAAACTCCGCCGCCTCACCGGGATCCGCCTTCCCTAAGCGTCGCTCGGAGAGGGCGCTAGCGCGACGAACCTCGCCCTTAGAAGGCCACACTCTCTCGGGTGTGGCCTTCTGTTGTTTCAGGAGACATATCGATGACGATCGATTGGCGGCCCACGGCCGAGATCGCGACGCTGCGCGAGCGGGCGCGGCTGATGGCCGAGGTGCGGGCCTTCTTCGCCGAGCGGGGCGTGTGGGAGGTGGAGACGCCGGTGCTCGGCCACGGCGGCAGCACCGACGTGCATCTGGCGTCGCTGTCCTGCGAGGCCGTGACGCCGGCCGGCCGCGAGCGGCTGTGGCTGCAGACCTCGCCGGAATTCCACATGAAGCGGCTGCTGGCCGCCGGCAGCGGGGCGATCTTCCAGATCGCCCGCAGCTTCCGCGACGGTGAGGTGGGCGGGCGCCACAACCTCGAGTTCAGCATGCTGGAGTGGTACCGCCCGGGCCTCGACCTGGACGGCCTGATCGCCGAGACCGAGGCGCTGATCCGCCGGGTGCTGCCGTCCGATCCCGGCCCGCTGCGCCGCCGCCGCTACCGCGAGCTGTTTCGTGAACACCTCGGGCTCGATCCCTTCCGCGAACCGCTCGATGCCCTGCGCCGCCGGGCCGCCGAGACCGGCGGGCTCGACATGGCCGCGGCCTCGCGGGACGACTGCCTCGATCTGTTGATCAGCCTGGCCATCGAGCCGCAGCTGGGCCGCGATGGCATCGACGTGGTGGTGGACTATCCGGCCAGCCAGGCGGCGCTGGCGCGTCGACATCGCGACCCGGAGGACGGCGAGTGGGTCGCCTCGCGCTTCGAGGTCTACCGGCACGGCCTCGAGCTCGCCAACGGCTACGACGAGCTCACCGATGCCTCGGAGCAGCGCGCCCGCTTCGATGAGGACAACGCCGCCCGTCGCGCCGCCGGCCTGGCCGAGGTCGACGTGGACGAGCGACTGCTGGCCGCGCTCGAAGCCGGCATGCCGGCGGGCAGCGGCGTGGCCCTGGGGCTCGATCGCCTGTTCCAGTTGGCGTTGGGCCGGAACGGCGTGGCCGAGGTGATGGCCTTCGCCACGCCTCGAGCTTGAAGGAGAGCGGGCAAGATCTTGCCCGCTGGGCAACTTCTTGCTCGATCTGGGCGAGATCTTGCCTAAACGTATTTAGCCTGGCGCGGCGTGATTTTTATAACACGATGATTTGCATGAGATATGTCCATCATGGCCCAGGAAATGCTCCTTTAAGACGTCCATCGGACACCGTCATTCATCGTCAAGGAGCAGACACATGCCCACGCCGTGTTATATCAGCATCGAAGGCCAGACCCAGGGCAACATCACCGCCGGTGCCTTCACCCCCGAGTCCGTCGGCAA
>NZ_PXWD01000781.1:0-275 GCF_003011945.1 Halomonas sp. ND22Bw
GTGACATCAGCTCCCGCCGAGGCCAGGTCTATGCCATGGACGACCGCTCCGGCGCCAAGGTGGTCAAGGCGAAGGTTCCGCTGTCCGAGATGTTCGGCTACATCGGCGACCTGCGCTCCAGCACCGCGGGCCGCGCGAACTTCACCATGGTGTTCGACTCTTACGCCGAGGTTCCCTCGAGCGTTGCGCAGGCAATCATCGACGAGCGTAACGGCAACTAAACACCCCTCGCGCTGGCCCCTGAGCCTGACGCGCCCGCGCCATCGGGCACGTCG
>NZ_PXWD01000782.1:0-275 GCF_003011945.1 Halomonas sp. ND22Bw
CTCAATGAAAGGGCGCATCAGCGCGGCGGATTGCTCAGGCGTTGTGCCACGCTTGCCAATGCCATACATATCCATCGCGAACGCGACGTAGCCCTGCTGGGCGAGCAGGCGCGCCTTGTCGTGGATGAACGGGTTGGGGCCGCCCCACATGTGGGCGATCAGCACGCAGGGGCGCGGGGTGGAGAGGTCGGCGGGGCGCGCGATGTAGGCTTCACACACCACCCCATCGGCCTCGTAGCTGCGCGTCTCGGTCGTGATCATCGGGAGGCTCTTGG
>NZ_PXWD01000783.1:0-275 GCF_003011945.1 Halomonas sp. ND22Bw
TCAGGTGCGGTCTTGAGCGCGGCGCAGGTGTCAAAGCCGTTCATGCCGGGCATCTCGGCGTCCAGCAGGATTAGGTCGGGTCGCTCCGCATGCGCCTGCCGCAGCGCGGCCTCGCCGCTGGTGGCGAAGCGGATCCGCCCCAGATCACCCAGTAGCCGACCCATTAGCTGAATCAGTTTCGGGTCGTCGTCAACCAGCAGCAGCGAAGGAAGCATGGATGTCTCGATTCCTGGTTGACTAGGTTGCCGGCTCGGCGACTCGACACGCCACGCACC
>NZ_PXWD01000784.1:0-275 GCF_003011945.1 Halomonas sp. ND22Bw
GTCTTCCAAGATCTACTCCCCGAGCTTCAAACAAGCAAAGCCGATGCTACGAAGATGTTCTTCGAAGTTCTTGTCCTTGCAACAAAAGACGCAGTCCGGGTTGAGCAAAGCAGCAAAGATCTTGGAGGCCGATTACGCATTAAAGCAAAACAAGGCCTCTGGGGTGACTGGGCAGAAACCGAAGCTGGCGGTGAGATCGCGCCTCAAGAGGTCGTGGCCGCATGAGTTTGCTGAGTTACTGTATTGGATACAAACTCTCATCAATTTTGAACCCA
>NZ_PXWD01000785.1:0-275 GCF_003011945.1 Halomonas sp. ND22Bw
CGGTGCGGCTCAGGTAGTAGAAGTCGTCCAGGCTGTAGGCGTCGTCGGAGTTCGGCCCCACCACGTCGGCCTGCAGCGCCTCCAGCAGCGTGAGGAACTCCTTGACCGACACCGGCAGCTTGGCCGAGCGCAAGGTGTAGAAGAAATCGATCAGCATGCGTCGGCCCTCCGTGGATCAGCGCTCGGCAGGGCGCGGCTTGTCGAGCAGATAGAGCAGTTGCGCCTTCACCTCCGGCCATTCGCCGGCGGTGAGGCTGTACATCACCGTGTCGCGG
>NZ_PXWD01000786.1:0-275 GCF_003011945.1 Halomonas sp. ND22Bw
AAATTACAAGCATGAATTAAAAGGAGTTTTAATTCATCATATATTTAAAAGGAGTTTTTAAATATATATTAAAAATGACCTTTTTTCTTAATGAAGAGGTGCCATGAAACAGTGCCACTTCAATTAAAAGGAGGGGTCATGGTTTATGAAATCAATTCATTCTTTTTGAAATCCACAAGAGAGGAAGAGAGTTCTTTGGGTTTTGGAGAAAACCCCGTTTCCGATCTAGCAGTTGGAAACCATTTGGAAATCCGTTCGAGTGTGGATACCGGTAG
>NZ_PXWD01000787.1:0-275 GCF_003011945.1 Halomonas sp. ND22Bw
GGTTTGGCGCAGCGCGCGGCTGCGGCGGCGCTGGCGTCCCGCGGCACGCACGGGGGCGACCTTCGGCGTCGCCCTGCTGACCGCCGGATCGCGCGACCAACTGCAAACCATGCTCGCCGACGGCAACATCCTGCCCTACGTGCCGGCGACCCTGCGCTACCTGATGCTGAGCATGGAAGAAGTGCTCGAACTCGCCCTGCCGGTGCTGGTGCTGCTCGGCCTGCTGCAGTTGAAGGTGGGCCGGTATCCGACCTGGTTCCGCCGGAACGCCGACG
>NZ_PXWD01000788.1:0-275 GCF_003011945.1 Halomonas sp. ND22Bw
TTATCAGAAAGCCAACCTCGAGATTAAAATAGCCGATGGGAATGGAGCAGTTGTTGCTGAGTCTTTGAGAAGACCAAAGCCAAGTCAATCATTTTTTTTTCCTCATTTTCAGATATTCATTAAATGATGCTAATCGGTGGACTGTTTGCATTAATCCAAAAGGATTGCATTCAAGCTCGTTACACTTCTTTTAACGTGTTCGTCAATATATGATATACTGGTGAGATCAAACTCGTCTTTCCAGTTTAGGAAAAAGTGAGATAATGAATATAATT
>NZ_PXWD01000789.1:0-275 GCF_003011945.1 Halomonas sp. ND22Bw
CGTCGGAACTGCCATGGCTACCACCATGTTTCACTGGGGTCTTCATCCTTGGGCGATGTATGCCGTTGTGGGCCTTGCCATTGCGTACGGGTCGTATCGCCGAGGACGCAAGCAACTGTTCAGTTCGGCCTTCATCCCGTTGCTCGGTCGCAAAGCCGAAGGGCCGATCGGCAAGGTCATCGACATCCTGGCAATCTTTGCGACACTTTTCGGCACCGCAGCATCTTTGGGGCTCGGCGCACTTCAGATCGGCTCCGGTTTCGAGGTAGTCGGCT
>NZ_PXWD01000790.1:0-275 GCF_003011945.1 Halomonas sp. ND22Bw
AGGTGCTCTTCAACGCGCCCCCCGGCAACTGGGACGGCGGCGAGCGCGGCCTGGCCTGCCTGCCGGGCCGCGAGAGCGAGTTCCGCGACGGCATCGCCAAGGCACTCGACTACGCCGCTGCGCTCGATTGCCCACGCGTCCATGTGATGGCCGGCCTGCTACCTGCCAGCCTGGCCCGCGAGACGGCCAAGGCGGCCTACGTCGAGAACCTCCGGTGGGCCGCGGCCGAAGCCGCGAAGGCCGGGCGCGACCTGCTGATCGAACCCATCAACACG
>NZ_PXWD01000791.1:0-275 GCF_003011945.1 Halomonas sp. ND22Bw
GGGGTGAAACTGCGGCGATACAGCGCCAGGGCCTCCAGCAGCAGTTCGGGCGCGAAATGGCTGGCGAAGGCGTAGGGCAGGCCCAGTTGTCCGGCCAACTGGGCGCTGAACAGGCTGGAGCCCAGAAGCCAGATCGGCACACGCAGGCCCGCGCCCGGCACGGCGCGGACGGGCTGGTTCTCGTCGGCCGGTTCGAACCACTGGATCAGTTCGACCCCCTCGCGCGGAAACTGGTCGGCGCCTTCGAAAAAGCGACGCAGAGCCCGGGCGGTGGC
>NZ_PXWD01000792.1:0-275 GCF_003011945.1 Halomonas sp. ND22Bw
TACGCCCGCGTATCGACCGCCGAGCAGAACCTGGACCTCCAGCGTGATGCGCTGAAGGCTGCCGGCTGCGAGAAGGTCATACCGACAAGGCCTCCGGGGCGACTGCCGCTCGCCCTGGATTGGAAAAGGTGAAGGAGCTGCTTCGCGCCGGCGACACACTGGTGGTCTGGCGCCTCGACAGGCTCGGCCGCTCGCTCCGTGATCTGATCGGATGGATGACCTACCTCGACGAGGAAAAGGTCGGGCTGCTGAGCCTGCACGAGGCGATCGACACG
>NZ_PXWD01000793.1:0-275 GCF_003011945.1 Halomonas sp. ND22Bw
CAGACCACGACATCGAACGCCCCGGCGTCAACGATGAGGTCGGGTAGATGGCGGCCGTCATACCGTCGGCGCGTTGCCCTGGCGAAAAGCCCGTCGAGGAGCGCCGCGCGGGTGGGCGCAAGCTCGTTCAACGTCAGGCTCGCCCCGCACGCTTCGGCCACCACGGCCAGCAATCCGGTCCCCGCTGACGGCTCCAGGACACGGTCCTTCGGTCGAACCTGCGCGGCCAGCACCGCGAGGGCGGCGAGTTGGGGCGGGGTGGAGAACTGGTCCCG
>NZ_PXWD01000794.1:0-275 GCF_003011945.1 Halomonas sp. ND22Bw
GAAGACGCGGCGGGCGGCGGGCGGCGGGCGGCAGCGCGTGAAGGGACGAACCTCGGCAAGTCGGAAGGAGGCGCTGATTCGCTTAACTACCTAGCTGGATACTTTTTTAAGGGCGGGCAGGACGGCAGGGAGGCCGCGAGAAGGCGTGAGAGAAGGGGAACTCTGGCTGGCTGCTGGCTGCTGGCTGCTGGCACTCGGCTTCGTCGCAGCGAGGGACAAGATCTGGGGCAGCGACATGTGAAGGGGGGATACGAACGCCCAGCATGCAGGACGAA
>NZ_PXWD01000795.1:0-275 GCF_003011945.1 Halomonas sp. ND22Bw
AAGGTAAAATGAGACTGGGTATAGTCAATAATATTATCGAGAATCTGTTTAATACGGGCACGATCGGTATTTTCACCAATCTCGACAATTTCGTTAATATAATCAAGAATACGTTTATGTTGGTCATCAATCACATCGATGCCAGTATTATATTCTGGAATCCACTTCATTTTCATACGACCACCCCTGAATCAAATGATTTATAAGCTTTGAGCATAGTAGCCATATTTAATTTAAAATAAAAATGAAGTGATTTACTTGGGATTCCTGTTTCT
>NZ_PXWD01000796.1:0-275 GCF_003011945.1 Halomonas sp. ND22Bw
TGTGTTTGCGCGCCATCCAAACGGCCGGAATGATCAGCGCCAGCCCGGCCAGGATGCCGGGGATCATGCCGGCGGCGAAGAGCGCTGGCACCGAGGCGCCGGGCACCAGCACCGAGTACACGATGAACGCGACCGAAGGCGGGATCAGGATGTCCGTCGCCGCTGCCGCGCCGACCACGCTGGCCGAAAAGGCGGGCGGGTAGCCGGCGCGCGACATCGCCGCGATCATCACGGCGCCCACCGCGGCCGCATTCGCCGGGCCCGAGCCCGAGATG
>NZ_PXWD01000797.1:0-275 GCF_003011945.1 Halomonas sp. ND22Bw
GCGGTCGACGACTGCTCGGCGGTCGTTTTCGAGCGGATCGCCGTCCGGGACGACGTATTCGGCACCCGTGGCGCGCGCAAGTTCCAGGCCGCCAGTGACGTAGTCGTTGTGGATGTGAGTTTCCAGCACGTGGGTGATGACAGCGTTCTTTTCTGCTGCCAGCGCCCGGACGCGGTCGATGTCGCGTTGTGGATCGATCACCACGGCGATACCGTCGTGGCTGATCAGATAGCTGCGGTCGCCGAGGCTGGAAGTTTCAATGATGGCGATGTCCG
>NZ_PXWD01000798.1:0-275 GCF_003011945.1 Halomonas sp. ND22Bw
GCATCGGAGCCCAGTTGCTCGCGCCCGACATCGGCGTCGAGGCCGACGCTCACGGCCAGCTCGCCCAGCACCTCACGGTCGTCGATCACCTTGCCGTCGCTGAAGTGCGCTTTGAACAGCGCTACGAGGAGTTCGTTCTGCCGCTTACCCGCGAGATGCAGCAACCTGTGCGCATCAAATGTATTGGCGGCGATCACGTTGTCGAAGTCCAAGGTCAACCCGACCTCGGCGGCCGTCGCGCTGACGTGGGCGAACATCTGACGTACCTGATCAGG
>NZ_PXWD01000799.1:0-274 GCF_003011945.1 Halomonas sp. ND22Bw
AACTGGTGCCGGGATTGCTGCGGGCCGCGTCGTTCAGACGACGAATGGCGGCGAGTTGTTCCGGGCTGTGCATTGGTGATCCTCCTTCTTGGCATGGGCCGCAAGGCCGCTCGGCCTCACGGCCCTGCCTGTCCGGCGAGGACGGGATGGGGAGGGGGAGCGAGAATCTACCGCTGGCGCGGGCGAGCCGCCCTAGCGTGGCCGGCAGCTAAGCCGGGTGCCGCGCTTGGCGGATTACACGGGCGGTCGATTGTCGTTCGGGAACGAAAGGGCG
>NZ_PXWD01000079.1:0-550 GCF_003011945.1 Halomonas sp. ND22Bw
CCGCTGCCGTCGACACGCGGATCGTCGTATTCGTCGTCAGATCTTTTACGAAGACGTCTTCGCTTCTGATGACGTCCAGGTTCTTGGTTGGGTCGTTCGTATCGCCCGCGACGAGATTTGACGCCTCGCTCGTGAAAAGAACCTGATTTCCATTGGGGGAGAACTGGCCGAAGTTACTGCGCCCGTTCGCCTGTACACCATCGGACGAGGTCGAAACGCGTGTGATCGTGCCGGTTTCGAGATCCTTGACGAAAAGGTCCTGAGCGAGGTTGGTGTCGCCGGACACGAGGTTTGTCGACGTACTCGCGAAAAGGATCTTCCGCCCGTCGGGTGAGAAGACTGTTCTCGAACTGCGTCCATTCCCGGCTTCTCCGGAAGCGGTCTGATCGACCCGTATCGTCGCCACCGAGAAAACCCTTCCACCCACCGGATCTCGGGCGGAACTATGGATGCAGTCGGGCTTCGGTCAACCTGGGATGGCGAGTTCAAGAGATCCGGCACGTTGAAGGTGCAAAATTGCAACCGTCCGACCGAGACGTCCCTCGGGAGG
>NZ_PXWD01000800.1:0-274 GCF_003011945.1 Halomonas sp. ND22Bw
GCCCTATAGGCGGCCATCAGTTCCGGCGCCGCCGATCCCAGCCGCAGCCGCTGGCGCACGATCTGCGCCGACACCCCGAACCGGGCGCCGATCTCCTCGGCGCCGTAGCCCTTCTCCTCGGCCAGCCGCCGGAAGGCCTCGAACTGATCGGCGGGGTGCATGGCCTCGCGGGTGATGTTCTCGTCGAGGCTGATCTCATGGGCGTCATTGTCTGCGTCCACGATCACGCGGACCGGGTGGGTCCGCTTGATCGCCTTCCTCTTGGCGAGCAGCC
>NZ_PXWD01000801.1:0-274 GCF_003011945.1 Halomonas sp. ND22Bw
TCATGCGGGCGTACCCGCTTCAGACCCACGAGATGTTGTTCGACGCGCACTTCCATGCCTTCCGCGTGCTGGGCGGCATCCCGGGACGTGGCATCTACGACAACATGAAGACCGCCGTGGATCGGGTGGGCTCTGGCAAGGCTCGGCAGGTGAATGGGCGCTTCGCCGCTATGGCAAGCCACTATCTGTTCGACACAACTTTCTGCAATCCCGCATCGGGCTGGGAGAAGGGTCAGGTCGAGAAGAACGTCCAGGATGCGCGTCGTCGGCTATG
>NZ_PXWD01000802.1:0-274 GCF_003011945.1 Halomonas sp. ND22Bw
GCGCGATCATGGCCTGGGAGAACAGGCCGGTCGCCTTGCCCTTGATGTCGAAATACTTCTGCTCCTCGAAGTTGAACACCGAGCCGTAGAAGCCCGACCAGGTGCGCATCTGGCCGCGCCGGACGTTGTGGGTCAGGTGGTCCAGCACCTCCAGCCCGACGTTGTTCTTGCGCTCGGCCTCTTCCCAGCCCTCGATCTCGTCCCAGGCGTCATAGAGCGAGCCGGCGTCGCCGTACTGGTCGATGACATACAGCAGCGAGCCGCCGATGCCTTG
>NZ_PXWD01000803.1:0-274 GCF_003011945.1 Halomonas sp. ND22Bw
ACATGGGTCCGCTCGTCACCAAGGCCCATCGCGACAAAGTCGCGTCCTATGTCGATGCCGGCGAGAAGGACGGTGCCACGATCGTGGTCGACGGACGCACAGTTCAGGCCGATGGTGGACCGGACGGCTTCTGGCTCGGGCCCACCCTCATCGACCACGTCACCACCGACATGAGCATCTACACAGACGAAATCTTCGGCCCTGTGCTCTCGGTCGTGCGGGTGAACTCCTACGACGAAGCACTCGACCTGGTGAATTCGAGTGCATTCGGGAA
>NZ_PXWD01000804.1:0-274 GCF_003011945.1 Halomonas sp. ND22Bw
CAACAACAGGAACGCCTGGCGCGGTAACGGAGTGATATTGGAGAGCCGCCGCTCCGGGGGCATCGGCAAGGTGGCCACCTCGGCGTCGTCGTTCAGGGCGACCGAATTCCAGATCTGAGTAAACAGCCGGAAAAGACCCGCGCGCGCGCCGTAGCGCTCGTCGAGCAGGGCCGGGTCCTGGATCAGAGCCTCCAGCATCGCGCCGACATAAGCATCCCCGGACCCCTGGCTACCGGTGAGGGCACGGGCGTACCGGCGCAACAGCGGCAAATGT
>NZ_PXWD01000805.1:0-274 GCF_003011945.1 Halomonas sp. ND22Bw
GGCATGCGCCGCCGCCGCCGCGCGGACGATCGCCAGTTCGGACGCGGTCTCCTCCGAATAATCGGCGAACGGGCTGGTCAGCGGGCGCGCGGTGGCCAGTTCCTGGCGCAGCAGCATGACGCGCGCATCCTCGCCCAGCGCGGCGTAATCGTCGCAGACGCCGGCCTTGGCCAGCATCTCGGCGACGACCCGCTCGTGCACCGCGCTATTCTGCCGCAGGTCCAGCGTGGCGAGGTGGAAGCCGAACCCCTCGACCGCGCGGATCCGCCGCCCC
>NZ_PXWD01000806.1:0-274 GCF_003011945.1 Halomonas sp. ND22Bw
ATCGTCGATCGCGCCGTCCCGCGCGAGGAACGCGCCTGGCAGCAATATCGTGCCGAGACGCGCATCGTCTTTACCAGCGCCGATTCGCGTGAGGGGCCGAAGGCGTTCGCGGAGAAACGCGCGCCGGTGTGGCAGGCGAAATGACCGCTGATCCCGAACGCGTTGCCGTCATCGTCGGGGTGGGGCAGGTCAACGATCGCCCCGCCGATCCGGCGCAGGGTTTGGAGCCGCTGGACCTGATGCGCGCCGCGCTGCTGGCGGCAGACGCCGATGC
>NZ_PXWD01000807.1:0-274 GCF_003011945.1 Halomonas sp. ND22Bw
CCTGTACGAGACGATTCGCCGCATGCTGAGCGCCCAGGTCTACGACGTGATCGACGCGACGCGCGCGGCCATTGCCGCCGCAGCGCCGGCCGATGCCACTGCGGCACGCCAGGCCGGGCCGCTGGTGCTCTTCGGCGACGCGATGCGCACGCAGTCGGCAGCACTCAAGCGCTTTCTCTTCCGCGGGCTCTACCGGCATCCGCAGGTGGTGCAGACCACGGTGCAGGCCCGCGTAGTGGTGCAGGAACTGTTCGCCGCGTACATCGATAAGCCG
>NZ_PXWD01000808.1:0-274 GCF_003011945.1 Halomonas sp. ND22Bw
TGGATATCGCGCGCCGTCGCCAGATAGGCGACGCGATCGTCCTGCGGGATCGTTCCCGTCACCGCCTCGGGATAATCGTAGCGGCCGGGGTGGTCGTCCATGGCATAGACATCGACGCGGCAATCGGGGAACCGGGCGCGCAGCGCGGCATATGTGTCAGTCGTGAAGGTCGCGATACCGCACTTTCGCGGCAGGAAATTACCGATCAGCGCGATGTGCCTGGCGCTTTGCAGAACGGCCGACTGCTTCATCCTGTTGCCTTCGCTGGTGCAGC
>NZ_PXWD01000080.1:0-544 GCF_003011945.1 Halomonas sp. ND22Bw
ATCAGGATCGCCGCCGCCAGTTGCAGGTCGATCAACGGCGCCAGCACCTGGCCCACGATCTGGAACAGCCACAGGCTGGGCAGCGCCAGCCCGCCGAACCAGCCGTGCCGGAACGTCGAGCGCCGGTGTTTCCACAGGCATTGCAGGGTGCCGAAGCTCCAGCGGAATCGCTGCTTCAACAGACCGCCCAGCGACGATGGCGCCTCAGTGAAGGCCAAAGCGGTCGGCTCGTTGGCGATGACCCAGCCCGCCTCGCGCACCCGCCAGGTCAGGTCCATGTCCTCGGCCAGGGTGTCGGAGCGGTAGCCGCCCAGGGTTCGCAGGGCCTCTGTGCGCCAGGCCCCGATGGCGCCTGGCACCACCGTCACCGCATTCAGCAGGGCCAGCGCCCGCCTGTCGATGTTCTGGCTGGTGACGTATTCGATGGACTGCCAGCGCGTGACCAGGTTGCTGCGGTTGCCGACCTTCACATTGCCCGCGACCGCCCCGACCTTGGGATCGGCGAACCAGGCGGCCAGCCGGGCCAGGGCGTCGCCGGACAGCT
>NZ_PXWD01000809.1:0-274 GCF_003011945.1 Halomonas sp. ND22Bw
ACGCGGATGCGGTCGGTCGCCTTGCTGCTGCTCATCGCACGTTCCTTCATGTCGAGTCGGGATTGGGACTGCGCACTCTACGCGGCGCGGCCGCAGGCGCACAATGCTTTTTCCCCTCGATTCCCTTCAGCGGAGAACCCCGATGAACGCCCCCCTGCACCGTGAAATGCCCGCTGGCGCGCTCGACGCCGAGCGTGCCCTGTCCGACGTCACCACGAAGTGGGACACCGACATCCTGCGCCAGCTCACCGACTACATCGCGATCCCGGCCAAG
>NZ_PXWD01000810.1:0-274 GCF_003011945.1 Halomonas sp. ND22Bw
GTCCGGGCCGTGAATTGTACCAGCCCCGCGATGACCGAGAAGATATTCTTGATGCGGTGGCTCAATTCCTGGCTGATCACCTCACGCTCTTCGAGCGCCAGTTTCTGTTCGTGGATGTCGGTGCACGTCCCGAACCAGCGGACGATCTGCCCCGCCGCGCCGCGGATCGGCAGCGCACGCCCCAGCGATAGGTGCCGTCATGATGTCGCAACCGATATTCGATCTGATAGGCCGCGCCCGTCGCCAGCGAGTGGCGCCACACCGTCCAGGCGCG
>NZ_PXWD01000811.1:0-274 GCF_003011945.1 Halomonas sp. ND22Bw
CGCGGCTGGCTGGGCGACGCCATGATGCTCGCGCCGGTGCAGCAGGCATCGGCCGGCCATGCGATGCACGCCATGGCCGAAAGCGGCATGCAGGCACACGCGATGCACGCCATGCCTTCTGCCGATGACCACGCCGTGCATGCGGCCCATGCCGCGATGGATCACGACGACACCCACACCGCGCACACCACCTGCGACACCTGCCAGTTCTGCCATTCCGTCGCGGTGACGGCCTGGCCCGAGGTGCCGATGCCGGCCGCAGCGCCGGCCCATG
>NZ_PXWD01000812.1:0-274 GCF_003011945.1 Halomonas sp. ND22Bw
AACTGGGACTGCAATTGAGCACTTTGAAGTGGATTAAATCGTCACTCAAACCAAATGCTTTTAATCTTCTGCTTAACGATTGCCCAAAACCTTTGAAGAAGATCCTCGCCTGGGCTTCCCATCTTCAACATTCTTGCCTGCGCATCGTATCCGGCAATAGATGCCAAAACCACCCCTAGCAAGGCGCCGATATACCAAGCCATTCCGAGGGACCACCCCATAAGCAGAGGGCCTGCTATTAAGACGGCCCCAACCATCAAAGCCAAGTCAGTTT
>NZ_PXWD01000813.1:0-274 GCF_003011945.1 Halomonas sp. ND22Bw
ATAAGCCGGTGGCAGATTGTCGATCATCGCCTGCGGCGGCACGTACGCGCCTTGCACTTGCACGGGATCGATCTGCAGAGCCCCCGTCCCCAGGTCCGCCAGCGCCGACACGGTCACCGCATTGGCGGACGTGAAATGGAAGGAAAGGCCGGGTCCGGCAAGCAGTTGCCGCAAGTCCTGCTCGACCGTCATCGTCCCCCTGACGGCGCCACTGGTCTTGCCGGCGACGGAGGCCGTATCGACGGCGATCTGTGTCCCGGACTGCCGGCCGAAG
>NZ_PXWD01000814.1:0-274 GCF_003011945.1 Halomonas sp. ND22Bw
AGCCCGCCCCTGTGGCAACAACTGCCTCAGACTCGCCGTATCTCAGATCTGCGCCCCGCCGGACCGCTCGATATGCGGTCATGGCAGCGCACCGATGAGGCACAGTACTGTGCCTCATAGGGCACACCCGTCATAAACAGTGCCGTTCAGCCGACTCATCTCGAAGAACGGCTCACCGAACTTCCGTAGCACCGCAGTACGGCGGTGAGGGGTGTACGGCCACAACCACACACCCCTTCAGCACACCAGACGAGCTCAGGAGTAGCGCTCTTCC
>NZ_PXWD01000815.1:0-274 GCF_003011945.1 Halomonas sp. ND22Bw
GCCTTGCGGTTGGCCAGGTTGGTCAGGGCGTCGGTCATGGCGTCGCGACGAACCTGCTCCAGGTTTTCGCGCAGGCGGATGACCTCCTTGTTCGACTTCTCCAGCCGCTTTTCCAGAATCGCCGTCTCGCGGCGCACCCGTTTGGTCGCCGTGGAGAGGCCGCCGACCAGGGACTTCAACGCCGACGCATCCTCGGCGTTCTCCATGGTGTGCGAGGCGTCGGCCAGGGTCTCGCCGTAGTCGGCCTGGGTCTTGTGGGCCATGGCGATGGCGT
>NZ_PXWD01000816.1:0-274 GCF_003011945.1 Halomonas sp. ND22Bw
AACCATCGGCTGTTCCTCGCTATCGCGCAGCCCGCCCGAAACGTCTCGCTGGAAGTCGACTACTCGAACACCGACATAGCGCGCATGAGCGTTTCCGACCTCGTGCCGAGTCGACGCCGTCCGTACGTAAGTCAGCTCCCCGCCGGTACGCCCGGGAGGGAGCTGACAATTGAGGTGCCGGGCTGGGTTCAGGCCGGCGTCGGGTTTACTTTCGTTTGGACGCTCGACTCCGAAGAGCAACTAGCGCACCCTGAATCGACCCGTACGCGCGCCA
>NZ_PXWD01000817.1:0-274 GCF_003011945.1 Halomonas sp. ND22Bw
CCAAGCGGCCAGCGTCGCGTTCATGTAGACGATCGAGCCGGCCGGATCGATCGACAGGAAGCCGGCGGGCGCGTGGTCGAGGTAATCGATCGCGTGCTGGAGTTCCTGGAAGACGTTCTCCTGGCGCTCGCGCTCGTGCGTGATGTCGCTCACCGTCCAGAGGGTGGCGGGCCGGCGCGGCCGCTCGATGGGCCGCACCCCGATCCGGAACCACGCGAAGGCGCGCTCGGGACCGCCGGGCGGCGGCGCCATGCGGATCTCTTCCGAATGGCCG
>NZ_PXWD01000081.1:0-543 GCF_003011945.1 Halomonas sp. ND22Bw
AGCCGTGAGCTGGGCCATCGAGGAAAAGGGTTATTCTCAGCGTCGCGCCTGCGGGCTGATCGGCCTGGAGCCGAAGACGTACCGCTACGCCTCGACCCATGGTGACGATGCGGTCGTGCGGGTACGCCTGCGCGGCCTGGCCGGCGAGCGCCGTCGCTTGGGCTATCGGCGCCTGCTCATCCTGCTGCGACGGGAGGGCCTCACCCTGAACCACAAGAAGCTCTTCCGCCTCTATCGGGAGGAGCGGCTGTCGGTGCGCAGGCGGGGTGGGCGCAAACGAGCCCTTGGCACGCGGGCACCGGCCGCCGTGCCGCAGCAGCCGAACCAGCGCTGGAGCCTCGAATTAGTCGCTTCGCGCCCGCCTTCGGCTCGTCTCCGACACGCTCGACGACGGGCGGCGCTTGCGCATCCTCGTCGTGGTCGACGACTGCACGCGGGAGTGCCTAGCGCTGGTGGTCGATACGTCGCTGTCCGGGCGGCGGGTCGCGCGTGAACGCGACCGGATCATCGCCGGCCGTGGCAAGCCGCTGCTGATCGTCTCGG
>NZ_PXWD01000818.1:0-274 GCF_003011945.1 Halomonas sp. ND22Bw
CCGAATTCGGACCAGCCGAACTCCATCCAACTCGGCCGTCGGCCTCCGCCTCGTCGATAGCCCAAAAACGAACCTTCCCAGGGGCTGCAACGGGTCGATTTTGTTGAAAAACTCGTTCTCGGCCGAGGTCGGAGCGTGGGCGGGGTGAGCCCTCGTTCCCGAGCCGGGTGTCCCTTGCCGGTCAAGCCGGGCTCGGCTGCGGGACCGGGATGATCTTGGCGAGCTTCCTCAGGTTCTGGGCGGCGGCTGCGAGGTGGAACTCGTCCCTCGCTCC
>NZ_PXWD01000819.1:0-274 GCF_003011945.1 Halomonas sp. ND22Bw
GCGTCACACGGCGGTTCGATCGCCGCGGCGAACGGACGGGCTCGCGCCTTCCGTCAACGGTTCTTGCCGGGCACCCAGAGCACGTCGTCGGCGCCGTTCGCATTCGCGGTCCGGCTCGCCACGAACAGAAAATCGGACAGCCGATTGAGGTACTGCAGGGCTTCCGGCGAGACGACCTCGCCCTCGGTGGCGGCCAATGCCACGGCGAGGCGCTCGGCCCGCCGGCAGGTCGTGCGGGCGAGGTGAAGGGCGGCCGCGGCCGGAGAGCCACCGG
>NZ_PXWD01000820.1:0-274 GCF_003011945.1 Halomonas sp. ND22Bw
GTCCGCCCTGATAAAGTGGGGCGAGCATCGCGGCGCGACGCTGTTCGAGGGGATGTTCTGGCGACAGGCGTGCGCGCTGCCGGTGGTGCTGGCGTTCGTGGTGCGCGGGCCGGGGCTGGCATCGCTGCGCACGGCGCGCTTCCGCGGCCATCTGGCACGGGCGATGGTCGGGCTGGTCGGCATGGTCTTCACCTTCGACGCGGTGATCCTGTTGCCGCTGGCAGAGGCGACGACGTTCCAGTTCACCGTGCCGATCTTCGCCACGATCCTGGGC
>NZ_PXWD01000821.1:0-274 GCF_003011945.1 Halomonas sp. ND22Bw
GTCGAGCATCTGGGCACGAAGTCGTCGTACACCTATCAACTCGAAGCGTTCGCCGATCATCTGTCCGGGGTCTCGGCGCTGCCGATCGGGCCGGGCGACGCGGTAGCCAACATGACGATGATCGACGAGGCGTACATGCATTCCGGCCTCGGGGTTCGGCCGACGACCATCCTGTGACGAAACGACTACAGCCTCGGTTCGATTCGAACCGAGGCTGTAGTCGCGAGGTTTTGATCTAGCGGCGAAGCTCGTGGGTCAGCGTCTCGAGCTCGTC
>NZ_PXWD01000822.1:0-274 GCF_003011945.1 Halomonas sp. ND22Bw
CCGATAGCTTGACCAGTTAGAGCATCAACGTCAGTAATGGATAATCCTTGTTGTTCAGCACGATACATAACGTCATTCATCGTTTGTGTACCGACACGGTTGGCAACAAATCCTGGTACATCGTTAGCAATTACAACGCCTTTACCTAATACATCCTCAGCAAAACGTTGGACTTGTGTAATAATTTCAGAACTCGTTTCTTGATTCGGAATGATTTCAGCTAACTTCATAATCCGTGGTGGATTAAAGAAGTGTAGTCCTAAAAATCGAGAAC
>NZ_PXWD01000823.1:0-274 GCF_003011945.1 Halomonas sp. ND22Bw
TTGTTGTATTGCTTGTCATCTAGATTTCGATGTCAATATATGAACCGAGGTAGTAATTGCTAAACTATTTTTAGAATTATGTGCATCCATAAAGAATTTGCATTTTAGATACAATTCATGGAGCAGTGCATGTCTGCTTCGTCTTTCAGGTTCGGTTCCCGGGGGGGTGCGGCTTGTAGATGGTTCCGACCTAACCCCATCTTTGCCATCGGCGTCCCACTTTTTCCGCTTATCATCATCTTCTGAATTAGTCGGAGGTTTCCATTCAACTGTT
>NZ_PXWD01000824.1:0-274 GCF_003011945.1 Halomonas sp. ND22Bw
GGGTTCGTCCCTTGTCAGCTGCTTAGATGAGCCCGCGCGCGAGCCAGGGGTCGTCACCGGGCTCCGCGATCTCATCATCGGCGGAAGACACCAACGCTTTAAAGGCGTCGTCCTGGGAAAGGAATATCCGCCCCGTCAGATGGTCGAGCAGGTGCGAGGATCGGAGCCGGTCCATGACCGGGCCTTTCACCTCCGAGAGATGCAGCTTGATTCCCGCATCGGCGAGACGCTGGTTGATCGCTTCCAGGCTTTCGAGCGCAGAGGCATCGATGGC
>NZ_PXWD01000825.1:0-274 GCF_003011945.1 Halomonas sp. ND22Bw
AGATCCTTGACGCCTCGGTGCATGCCGTCGTCCAGCAGATGCCAGTCGAGGCTCTGGTTGTGATTCCACTCCTTCTCCTGGCCGAACTCGCAGCCCATGAAGAGCAGCTTCTTGCCCGGATGCCCCCACATGAAGCCGTAATAGGCACGCAGGTTGGCGAACTTCTGCCAGCGATCGCCCGGCATCTTGCCGAGGAGCGAGCCCTTCCCGTGCACCACCTCGTCGTGGGACAGGGGCAGGATGAAGTTCTCGGAGAAGGCGTAGAGCAGCCCGA
>NZ_PXWD01000082.1:0-541 GCF_003011945.1 Halomonas sp. ND22Bw
AGCATGGTGACGAGGAAGGTGTTCTTGCGTCCCCACAGGTCGCCCAGCCGCCCGAAGACGATGGCGCCGAAGGGCCGCACCGCAAAGCCGGCGGCGAAGGCCATCAGGGCGAAGATGTAGCCGGTCGTCTCGTTGACGCCCGAGAAGAACTGGACGGTGATGATCGCCGCCAGCGAGCCGTAAAGATAGAAGTCGTACCACTCGATGACGGTGCCGACCGACGAGGCGAGGATGACCAGCCGATCGCTGCGATCGACCGTGTGTTCCCCGTCCCCGGACGCAATGGGTGCGTCGGTTGCCATGATCCATTTCCTCCCAAGTCGCCGTTATCGGCCGTTTTGCACATCCTTCAGGATGCGTGGACGCCGACATTGACCGAGAAGGAGGCGGCTGGAGAGAGCGACTTTGGTCGAGGATCGCCGCTCTTTCAGACGGATCAGCCGTCGATGGAGATGACCGGCCCGAGTTTAGGCTGACGCCGGCCGCGACGGGCGGTGCGGCGTTTCAGCGCCGCGCGGATTCGGTTCTGCATCGGGTTGTC
>NZ_PXWD01000826.1:0-274 GCF_003011945.1 Halomonas sp. ND22Bw
TAGCAGGCGGTGAGGAGGTGAAGATTCCGCTCGCTCTTCTCGCGCCGGTTCTGATCGGGCTCATCCCGGTTTTTGCGGGTGTGACTGCGCCGGCGAACCCATTCGTCGCAATACTGGTCTGCATTGGTCTCGTAGCGGGGATGGAGGCGGTGGGGTTGTGGGGGTGGACCCGCCACGATCCACTCCGGCTGAGTGCGGAGGACAAATCCGAGATCGGTGTCGCCGTCGCTGCTGTGCAGTCGTTGATCTCGGCGGGCGGAGCGCATGTCGAGCT
>NZ_PXWD01000827.1:0-274 GCF_003011945.1 Halomonas sp. ND22Bw
TCGAAGGCAGACTCCTAAGAGAGTGGAGTATATAGTAGCAGACGGACGATCGATGTGTGGCAGAATCTGCACAGCTTCCTTCAGACGATTTTGTTCACATAATATACTTATTGCTTCTTTGAACTGTTTGTCTCTACATAAACGTTTTACGAGTCCATCGTCTTTATTTGGTTTAAAGAAAGTCTTCTTCGCAAAACGTGCTTCTCTTGAACTACTTTTGATAGAAGAAGCGGAGGAGAGAGAAGATATAGATCTGTGGGGTTTGAAAGCAGAG
>NZ_PXWD01000828.1:0-274 GCF_003011945.1 Halomonas sp. ND22Bw
TGTTTCCGCTTTTTTAGAATCGGCTCCAAAACGCTCCGCAAGTTCGATCGCCGTGTTCATCACGCCAATCGTGTGGATATATCGGTGTTCGGTCAATTGCTGCTTCACGCATGCAAGTGCCTCCTCACGATTCATATAAACCATTCTCCTCTACATACTTCTTCACTTTATCAGGGATTAAGTAGTCAGTGGGCTTCTTGCTTTTAAACCGTTCCCTTATCATAGTTGATGATACCTCAAATTCCGGAACGTCTGCAAAGAGAAGCGGATAAGG
>NZ_PXWD01000829.1:0-274 GCF_003011945.1 Halomonas sp. ND22Bw
CGCGGTTCTTCGGCAGGCCCAGGGCGGCGGCAATGTCGTCGTTGACCGGCTGGATCCCGACGCCGAGATAGCCGCGCTGGATCTTCTGGCCCTTCATGAGCGTGTCGATGATCGGCTTCGCCTCGGTCGCGGGGATCGCGAAGCCGATGCCGTGGCTGCCGCCCGACTGCGAGTAGATCGCCGAGTTGATCCCGACCAATTGCCCCTGGAGATCCACCAGGGCGCCGCCGGAATTGCCCGGATTGATCGCCGCATCCGTCTGGATGAAGAACTG
>NZ_PXWD01000830.1:0-274 GCF_003011945.1 Halomonas sp. ND22Bw
GGGGCGCCGGGTTCGCCCAGGAGCCAGCCAGCCAGCGCCAGCCCGAGGCAGGGCTGCAGCCGCGGCAGTTGGCCGACCCCCGCGATGCCGCCCAGCGCCAGCCCGCGATACCAGAACACGAAGCCGCCCAGCATGCTGAACACCGAGACGTAGGCGAGGCCGCCCCAGGCCGGCCAGCCGATGACGGTCCAGGCCGGGGGCCGCGTCGCCACGGCCAGCACGGCCATCGCTGGAAGGGACAGGACGAGGGACCAGGAGATGACCTGCCACCCCC
>NZ_PXWD01000831.1:0-273 GCF_003011945.1 Halomonas sp. ND22Bw
AAGACGACAATGCACTAACTATCAACCCGGACCACCCGGTGGGGGCTGCTCACTTCTCAAAACTCATCTCACGTGCCTAACACGACGGATCGCAATCGAGAATGTGTTTTGATACACGCTCCGCACCTGCTAGACGTTCTCACATGACCGTGGATCAAAATCGATCCTCTGAGACAGCGTTGGGGGCGAGTACGAGCCCCGCCGAGCATGTCACCTCGCCGATCGGCGTCTCATTCTCGACGCGTTGCAGCTTTCGCCTCGAGAATGCCTTGC
>NZ_PXWD01000832.1:0-273 GCF_003011945.1 Halomonas sp. ND22Bw
GCCTGCGCGTCGCCGCCGCCGAAGGGATGGAGGATCTTGCTGACGATGCTGCCGAGGAGGCTCATAACGAATATCCCTCAATCTCACGTCGGCGGCCGGTGCCGCGACGGGGTGACAACGGAGACGGTCCGGCCCTGTTCCCCGGGGCCGGCGGATCGTCGGGAGCCCCTTCGGCTCGCAGGCTCCCGCGCGGGACAGGGCGGCGACGGTGCGATTTGACATTCCCGGCCGCATCATCGACACCGCCGGCCTCGCGGCATCGACCGGCCTCAT
>NZ_PXWD01000833.1:0-273 GCF_003011945.1 Halomonas sp. ND22Bw
CCCGCACCCAGCTCGCCGACCGCAAGCGCATCGAGAAGGCCAAGCGGCTGTTGATGAAGCATCAGGACTGCGCCGAACCCCAGGCCTACCAGACGCTGCGCAAGCTGGCCATGGACCGGGGCCCGCGCATCGGCGAGGTGGCCGGCAACGTGATCGATATCCTCGAAGGCCTGGAGAAAGGCCTATGAGCATGCCCCATGCCCCCGAGCGCCCCCGCTGGACCCTGGGCATCGTCCCGCTGCTGGACGCCACCCTGCCGATCGTCGCCCGGGA
>NZ_PXWD01000834.1:0-273 GCF_003011945.1 Halomonas sp. ND22Bw
CGTCCATCGCCTGTTGCGTGCTGAGAAGGCCCGAACGGGCGGCGATGACCTGGCCGTAGTATTGGGTCTGGCCCTCATAGACCCACAGCAGGCTGTTCTGCAGGGGCGAGTTGAAGTTGGGCACATACTGGTCGGCGGGGCGGCGCCATTTGCCGTCCCATGAGTGGTTCATCTCGTGGCTGAGCAGGTCGCGGTCGGACAGGTGGCTCTCCCAGCCGGTGAAGAAGGCGGGATCGACCGAGTTTTCCGAACTGCGGTGATGCTCCAGACCGA
>NZ_PXWD01000083.1:0-539 GCF_003011945.1 Halomonas sp. ND22Bw
TCGAGATCCCGATTGGCGGTGAGCAGGAAATCGACTGGATTGCCGTGCTTGTCGATGGCTCGGTAGAGGTAGCGCCACTCCCCCCGCACCTTGATGTACGTTTCGTCGATGCGTACCGAGCCGCAGTGCGGTTTGCGGAACTGCCGCAACCGCTTTTCGATCAGCGGCGCGTAGGCCAAGACCCAGCGGTTCAGGGTGGAGTGGTCCACATCCATGCCGCGTTCCAGGAACAGCTCCTCGATGTCGCGGTAGCTCAGCGGGTAGCGCAGGTACCAGGAGACGGCCTGGACGATCAGGGCCGCCTCGTAGTGCCGGCCCTTGAAGTCAGCCTTGGCACGCTGCTTCAGCTTCGCGGCGATGGCGGACAGGATCATGGGGTGGCCTCCGGGACTGGAGGCACCATGCGGGCTGTATGGTCAACGCGGGGTAAACGCTGCGGGTTTGCGACAGGCCCCATTTGGCTCAGGTTGAGGTTCACCGAAGCGGAAGCTGGCCTACCTCCGACGAGGGGCCGTTCGTTCACACGGCGGAGAGAGCCC
>NZ_PXWD01000835.1:0-273 GCF_003011945.1 Halomonas sp. ND22Bw
GCCGGCGGTCTCGGCGATGTAGGGGATGTTGGCGCGGGGGCGGGCGGCGATGGAGCGGTTGATGGCGGCGGCCGTGTCGGTGCCTCCGGTGAAGGCGACGCCGTCGATGCCCGGATGGGTGACCAATGCCGCGCCGACCGTCTCACCGCGTCCGGGGACCAGGGCCAGGAGGTCAGGGTTCAGACCCGCCTTATGATACAGGCGCACAGCCTCGGCGGCGATCAGGGGCGTCTGTTCGGCGGGCTTGGCCAGGACGGCGTTGCCGGCGGCAAG
>NZ_PXWD01000836.1:0-273 GCF_003011945.1 Halomonas sp. ND22Bw
CAAGAGCCCCATATAGGTCTGGATCCACACCCGCAGCGTCTCGAAATCGTAGGCCAGGACCTCGTGGTCATCGACGAAGCGGAAGTGAGCGATCTGACGCGTGTCGGAGAGCATCTGGTCCGCGATGAGGTCGATGTCGAGCATCGCGACGTTGGCTAGAAAGCCGCCCACGAACAGCCCGGTGGGAATGCCGACCAGTCGATCCGAGGTGACCGGCGGCTGGATCGCATCCATCATCTCGGGTGAAATTCCCGACGCATCGACCTGAAATTC
>NZ_PXWD01000837.1:0-273 GCF_003011945.1 Halomonas sp. ND22Bw
GGATGTCGGTCAGGCGGTCGGGGGTTCCGGGGATCCGTTCCAGGCGGGGGTAGCGAAGGCCGTCGTGGTAGTCGAGGACGACGGTCCTGAACTGGTCGCCGTCCTTGACGATCAGCGCAACGGGGACGGCCGGGTCCTTGGCGGCGGTGACGGCGGCGGACAGCCGGTCGGGCGTGGATGCCTGGCCGTCGACGGCGACGATCTCCATGCCCACGGCCAGGCCCGCCTTGAAGGCCGGGCTGTCCCATTGCACGCTGCGGATCTTGTTGGCCT
>NZ_PXWD01000838.1:0-273 GCF_003011945.1 Halomonas sp. ND22Bw
TGCCAACAACGTATTTCGCTGCCACGGATAGAAGGCCACGGAGGCGGATGAGATCGGATGGCGCTCGCGTAGACCGTTCACTGCATCGTGCAGGGCGGCCTCGCGGTACTCCGCTGTATCCGGGTCACCGCTGACCACGACACTATTGGACTGGCTTCGGTTTTCGTTCACCACGTCTGAGCCTCCACGAGTAGTCGAGCGAGTGCTTCGAGCATGTCCAGGTCCTTGTACTCGGATTCGGTGTCTTCGGTCGAGGTTTCACCACGCAGTAGA
>NZ_PXWD01000839.1:0-273 GCF_003011945.1 Halomonas sp. ND22Bw
GAAACCCAAGGACCGAAGACGGCCACCGTCGAGGACCAGACGACCCGCCCCCTGCCCTGGCGGATCGTCGATCGCTCCGGTGCCGTCGTCGCTCAGGGCGCGTCAAAAGTCTTCGGCCAGGACGCCGCCTCTGGGCAGAGCGTCCACACGGTCGATTTTCAATCGCTGCAGACCGACGGCGAAGGCTACCGCCTGATCGTGGGATCGCACGAAAGTCGCCCCTTCTCGATCCAGCAGCATCCGCACGCGCGACTGAAGTACGACGCCCTGGCC
>NZ_PXWD01000840.1:0-273 GCF_003011945.1 Halomonas sp. ND22Bw
TACCTTCCTTCACACTTGCGTGTCAGTCGCGCGCTCGGACCGCGAAACTCGTGAGATCGCTAGCCTTCGAGCAGCCACTGGGCGCACTCGACGTCGGTGACGAGTACGTTTGCCAAACCTCCGCGCAATGCGCCCAGAACGGCCTGGCGTTTGTGTGTTCCCCCCGAAATCAGAATCGTCTGATCGCAGGATTTCACTGCGTCGAGCGATACGGAGACCGTTCGCTCAGGCAGTGGCCCCTCCACTGGATTGCCGTCGATCGTGTAGAAACGG
>NZ_PXWD01000841.1:0-273 GCF_003011945.1 Halomonas sp. ND22Bw
GATCCGCTTCGCTCCTCCTGATTGACTTGGTAGCGCTTTCTGCTCGGTCAGGCTTGCCCCTACCTGCCTGTGCGCTAGGACGCTTTCGTTAGGAGGCTGGCCGATGCGGAAGGTGCGGGATTACGACGCGGAGTTGAAGGCGCTTGGCGACAAGGCGCGCCAGCTCAAGGCAAAGCGGGTCGAACAACTCGGTGCGCTTGTCGCCGCGACGGGTGCCGATACGCTCGATGCGGAAACCCTCGCCGGCGTCCTGCTCGATGCGGTCGGAGAGAA
>NZ_PXWD01000842.1:0-273 GCF_003011945.1 Halomonas sp. ND22Bw
CGGCATCGAGTTCTGCAAGCTCTCGTTCGCCGAGACCCGCAAGCGTTCGCAGGTGCTCGTGCCCGACCTCGAACAGCGTCTTGCCGCCATCAACAGCCAGCTCGACGTGCCGCTCACCATCAACATCAACGGTTGCCCCAACTCCTGCGCTCGCTCGCAGATCGCCGACATCGGCTTCAAGGGCCAGCTCGGCGACGACGGGGAGGGGAATCAAGTCGAGGGTTTCCAGGTTCACCTGGGAGGCAGCCTCGGATTCGACAGCGCCTTCGGACG
>NZ_PXWD01000084.1:0-536 GCF_003011945.1 Halomonas sp. ND22Bw
TTCACGAGAGGGACAGGGCCCCATAATTATTAAATAAATCAATAACTTAAAATCCAACAGCGTCGACCTACCACCCCTCTTTCAACCGCCCTTAGAGTGCGCGGTTTAGGACTGCAGGAGACCACCACTTGGAGGCGTTGGACTGTTTTTTTCGCAGTCCAAGAATTCAGAAGGTCCAGACCTCGGCCTTGCCGCCGGCCTCGCCCAGGGCGTTCGCCACCCAGCCGCACACCTCGCGCGCCGCCGTTTCCGCACCCGCCGGCGGATTGACCACCACCATGGCGCAGCCGTTCATCTTCATCGGATTGGTCAGGGGCCTCAGCCGCGCCTCCGCCACCAGCGTCGGCCCCGCCCGCCCCTGCAGCTTGCGGATGAAGGCGTCGAAGGTCTCCAGATCCTTCAGCGGCGTCCAGATCGCCACGGTCGCCGACGGATCGCGCCGCACGATGGCGACCGCCGTCTCGGCCGCACGGATATAGTCGTCGGGCTTTTCGAACGGCGGGTCGATCAGCACCAGCGGCCCGCGCGCCCTGGCC
>NZ_PXWD01000843.1:0-273 GCF_003011945.1 Halomonas sp. ND22Bw
ATGAACATCTCAACGAGACGATTGCGCTCGGTCTCCAGGCGACGATTGTCTTCCTGGACGGACTGAGCGCGGCGAAGGACCGACCCGCCCACGATGGCGTCCAAAGCGGTCGTCGGCTCGTCCGGGCGGATGACGGGCGCCAGGTCCGTCACATCCATGGTGTGCTGAAGCAGCATGACCACTTCGCCGTCGGCGTTCAGTATGGGCGTATGGGTGGCGCTCCACAAACGCTCTTCGAAGGTTTCACTGCCGTCGGGCTGCGTTCTCGGCATT
>NZ_PXWD01000844.1:0-273 GCF_003011945.1 Halomonas sp. ND22Bw
ATGATCCGCATGTTCTCCATGCAACTTGGGTTCTTTGAGTGGAAGATAAGAGACGGGGGGAAGGAAATTGATGACGCTGTCCCCATGTCCACAGCAACCTGCATAAGCCCGTCTGTTAGGTTTGCTGGTCAGGCTCCGTGTTTGCCATGACAAAAAAAAACAAAACAGAGGGCGTAAAATTTTTTTTGCCCTCTCCCTATTTTTTCCTTTTCTTGCACGAAACCGTTTTGGGGTTGTTGAATTATGATCCACAGTTTATATGACTCCCCGCTT
>NZ_PXWD01000845.1:0-273 GCF_003011945.1 Halomonas sp. ND22Bw
CCTCGATCATCGATGGGGTCCGGTTGTGCAAGGCCCAGCGCTTCCGTTACCGTAACCAGGACATGGCCGATCTTGAGGCCCAGCTGCAGGCTGCGAAGGACTGCAGGCACATCATGATCGCCACCGACGGCGTTTTCTCGATGGACGGGTTTGTTGCCCCGCTGCCGCAGATCTGTGACCTCGCCGAAAAGTATGGTGCCATGGTTATGGTCGACGACTCCCACGCTGCCGGGTTCGTCGGTGAACACGGCGCCGGGACCCCCGAGCAGTGGG
>NZ_PXWD01000846.1:0-273 GCF_003011945.1 Halomonas sp. ND22Bw
GCGCCCGATCACCGTGGTGCCGCTGCGCTCGGCGTCGTGATAGGCGCCCACCTCGACCCAGCCTTGGCGTTCGGCGTAGGCGCGGCACAGGGTCAACTGGTCCTCGATCGACTTGAACGTCTGGTGGCCGGTCGAGTAGCGGGCGTAGACGGCGTAGCGGGTCCCCGGCGGCGGCAGGGCGCTCAAGACCCCGCCTCCTCGATCCCGTCATCATCGAAGCTGCTGTCATCGAAGACCTCGATGACGATGTCCATCTCCTCCATGGCCTCCATC
>NZ_PXWD01000847.1:0-273 GCF_003011945.1 Halomonas sp. ND22Bw
CCATCGGTTCGGCCATGGCGACAGCCCGATCGATGAACATCCCCTGGAAGCGGAGCCACAGGCGGTAGCCCATACGACCGGCTCGGGGCTGATCGGCTCGGTCGAGGTCGTTGCTGATCTTCGCGACGATGCGAGGACAGGCGCGGCCCAGCAGCAGTTTCATCGCGACCGCGACCACGACATAGGTGTTGCCCGCACAGAACAGTGCGTCGGGTCGTGTCCGTCGAATGAAGCCGGGTAGCGTGACGATCATCCATATCGTTTCCCACCACC
>NZ_PXWD01000848.1:0-273 GCF_003011945.1 Halomonas sp. ND22Bw
TGCGCACCACCACGAGGCCTTTCAAGTACTCCCCTTCGGGAAACTCGATGGTCATCGGATGGTCGGGCGCGGCACCGAGCCGCTCGGCGATGTAGCCGTCCACGCCCGCGTCCAGCCCGGCCGAGGCCACGATCTTGTGGAACAGGTCGGCGCTGATGCCGCCCGAGCACGAGAAGGTCAGCAGCACGCCACCGGGCGCCAGCAGCTTGAGGCCGAGCCGGTTGATGTCCTTGTAGGCCCGCGCGGCGCGCTCGGCATGCGCGACCGTCGGCG
>NZ_PXWD01000849.1:0-273 GCF_003011945.1 Halomonas sp. ND22Bw
GATGGACTGCGACCGTGCGCGCCCGGGCTTGCCCGTTCACCGGTACTGAACGAGCAGGGAACCCGATCCCACGCGCCGTCGAGCAGCGCCCACACCGCGCCGAGGTCTGCCGGATCAAGCCTGACAGATACCCGGCTGCACCCGGCTGCTCGCGCAACGCTCAAAGCGGGAGATGCATAATGAAGGCCTCTGACATAGAGGCCCTGCCTCGTCAGGCGCCGATCAAGGCTGGCATGTGGCGACGGCACCCTCGCGTCGCCGACGCTCGACGAC
>NZ_PXWD01000850.1:0-273 GCF_003011945.1 Halomonas sp. ND22Bw
CTGGAGCGCGAGATCAACGCCTTCATCAAGCAGGAGGTGCTGCACACGCGCGAACATGTCGCGTTCAACCGCCATGTCGCCGACCAGGGATATGACACCACGCTGCTCGACCGCGACGTCGATGCCGCGCTGGCGCTGACCAGGGGCAGGCCGCCGATCGGCAGCCTGGCGGCGACCTGTGCGCTGGAGCATTTCACCGCGATGCTGGCGCATGCGCTGATCGCGGACCCGCGCCATCTGGAGGGCGCCGATCCGCAGGCGCGCGCGCTGTGG
>NZ_PXWD01000851.1:0-273 GCF_003011945.1 Halomonas sp. ND22Bw
TGGGGGCCAGCGGCGTCGGCAAGGATTCCCTGCTCGACGCCGCCCGGGCCCGCCATCCCGACTGGCTGGTGGCGCACCGCTACGTGACCCGCGACGGCGGGGCGTCCGAGAATTCCGTGGCGCTCAGCGCCGCGGAGTTCGCCTCGCGTCGGCGGCTGGGGCTGTTCTGCCTGAGCTGGCGGGCCCACGGCCTGGACTACGGGCTCGGCATCGAGCTCGAGGCCTGGCTGTCCCGGGGCCGGGCGGTGCTGGTCAACGGCAGCCGCCGGGCCC
>NZ_PXWD01000852.1:0-273 GCF_003011945.1 Halomonas sp. ND22Bw
CCGGGGGCAGCAGCAATGCGCACTGCGCATTGGGCGCCGCCACGTCGACGCGGCCGCGTGCGAACACCACGAAGTCGTGCGCGCTTCCCAGCAACTGGTCCCAGTCGGCCACCAAACGGCGTGCTGCCGGCAGCAGCGCCGTGCCGGCCTCGGTCGGTTGGCAGGCCCGCGTGTGACGGTCGAAGAGCCGCGTACCGAGCATCTTCTCGAGCTTGCCGAGCGCGGCGCTGAGCGACGACTGCGACATGCCCAGGCGCTCGGCCGCCCGCGTGA
>NZ_PXWD01000085.1:0-534 GCF_003011945.1 Halomonas sp. ND22Bw
GGCGCCCGTCTCGCGGTCGTGCAGCACCACCTCGCTCGCGAAGAGCTTGGGCATGCCGGTGGAGTAGTAGTCGACGATGAACTTCGTCAGCTCGATCGAGAAGGGAAGCTCCTGCAGCAGCACGCCGTCGGACTGGTTCAGGATGGCCACGCTCGACCGGCCGCCTTCGGGCACCAGGATGTTGCCGCGGAAGGTCGGGTTGGACGGCGACAGCCGGTGCTTGGCCGGCACGTCGGCGATCATGCCGCCGCCGGTGAACACGCTCTTGCCGTTGAACCAGGTCTGCGCGCGCACCACCAGGTCGCCGTCGAACAGGCCGCCGATGCAGATCAGGACGATGGCGCTGTGCGCGGCGATGTAGCCCAGCTTGTGCGCACCGCCGGCGCGCGCTGCGACCATCCAGCCGTCGCCTTCGCGGTGCTGCAGCTTCACCTTCCAGCCACCACCGGCCAGAAGCTGGCCGATGCGCTGCGCCGCTGCCTCGGGCGCTTCACCGAGCGTGGTCGCGGCGCGTTGGCCGAAGGCCTTGAGGCT
>NZ_PXWD01000853.1:0-272 GCF_003011945.1 Halomonas sp. ND22Bw
CAATACGATCGTGGCGTCGGGAACGGCTTTGCCGGGCACGGCCCAGGATTTCATCGTCAATGTGGGGGATCGGGTCTATTTTGATCTGGACAGCTATCGGATCAGCCCGGAGGCCTTTTCCCGCCTCGATGCGCAGGCGCTCTGGCTCCAGCAATATCCTCAGGTCCTGGTTCGCATCGAAGGCAATGCAGACGAGCGCGGAACGCGAGAGTACAATCTGGCGCTCGGCGCCCGCCGCGCTGAGTCCATCCGTAGCTATCTGGTAAATCGGG
>NZ_PXWD01000854.1:0-272 GCF_003011945.1 Halomonas sp. ND22Bw
CTATTGCGATCATATGGTCGTCGCTGGCGAAGGGCGCCCAAACAGCGAACCTGTGTTGCAGGCGGCGCCTCAGTTCCTGGACCTTTGGACCAATCCCAAGCCTCCAAGGATCGCTCTGTTTCGCGTGAGCGATGGGCAAAGCGACCATTCCCCAAGAGAAGCGATGATCTCGGCTTTTGCCTCCCGTGCTGTGATGCATGTGCCACTGGTCCTCGGGGCGGCCCCGGAGGTCGAGCCAGTTCCGCCAAGGCCTGTTCCGGCACCGTCATTCA
>NZ_PXWD01000855.1:0-272 GCF_003011945.1 Halomonas sp. ND22Bw
CACCTTCCTCGGCCGCGCTGCGGCGTCGGAGCGGTTCCGGCTGCGGCAAAAGCAGATGGAGAATGCCGACGATCGCGCCGTCAGTCAGATGCTCGATCTCGTCGACGCGGCCGATGATCTCATGTCGAACCGCTTCGTCCTGGGCGATCATCATTTCACGCTCGCGGTCTATTCCGACAGCCTGAAAGGGCTGCGCGACAATATGTCGATCGCGCGGGCGGCGCTGGCCGACACCGGCATGGTCGCGGCGCGGGAAGGGGCGGCGCTGGAAG
>NZ_PXWD01000856.1:0-272 GCF_003011945.1 Halomonas sp. ND22Bw
CTGGCGCCGGTCTGCTGGATATACTTCTTGAGGCCGGCCAGGGACAGCGCGCCGGAGGTCTCGGACACCGCCCGGGTATCCTCGAAGATGTCCTTCACCGCGGCGCACATCTCGTCGGTATTGACGGTGATGACGTCATCCACCAGGCCCCGCATCACGGCGAAGGGCGCCTCGCCGATCTGGGCCACGGCCACCCCCTCGGCAAACACCCCGCCCTGGTCCAGGGTCACCCGCTCGCCGTCGCTCAGCGCCGCCTTCAGGCAGGCACTGTC
>NZ_PXWD01000857.1:0-272 GCF_003011945.1 Halomonas sp. ND22Bw
CGTCGAGGCGGGCTGGCGCGCAGCCGAGGATGCGGTCTTCGTCACTGATGCGCGCGGCATCGTCCTCGTGGCGAGCGATCCGGCCTGGCGCTTCACCACCCTCCGGCAGATCGGCGAAGCCGAGCGCCGCCGCATCCGCGAGGCCCTGGATTTCGGCGACGCCCCCCTCGGGCCGGTGCCGCTCCATCCCATTCCGGGCAGCGAGGACCTGGCGCGGGCGGGCCGTGGGGCGCAGCCCGCCCGCGTGGTCCTGCGCCTCGATGCGCCGATCC
>NZ_PXWD01000858.1:0-272 GCF_003011945.1 Halomonas sp. ND22Bw
CACGAAATGGCGATTCCGCACAACGGACGTCCTGCACGGAGCTGGGCTGGCCGCGCTCGTTGGAGTGCCCGGGCTGCTGTTCTACATCACGGCCGTCCACCTGGGTCTGTCTAAGCATGTGGAACCGTCAGGCTTGGAAGACACAGCGTGGCGCCTGCCACTACTCGTGTTCAACTCCTGGGCCAATGGGTTCGCGGAAGAGATCATCGTGGTGGCGTGGCTGGCCACACGGCTGCGCCAGCTGCGCGTGAGCTGGCCGTGGATCTTTGTGG
>NZ_PXWD01000859.1:0-272 GCF_003011945.1 Halomonas sp. ND22Bw
ATTTTTCGGCCGAAGACAAGATCCGCATTGTGCTCGATGGGCTGCGTGGCGAAGACAGCATTGCTGAACTATGCCGCAAGGAAGGCATTGCCCAGAGCCTGTATTACACCTGGTCGAAGGAGTTTATGGAAGCGGGCAAGCGGCGCCTGGCGGGTGACACGGCTCGTGCCGCGACCAGCGGCGAGGTGCAGGACCTGCGCCGCGAAGCCCGTGCCCTGAAGGAATGCGTGGCCGACCTGACGCTCGAAAACCGTCTGCTCAAAAAAAGCATG
>NZ_PXWD01000860.1:0-272 GCF_003011945.1 Halomonas sp. ND22Bw
CTGCTCGATGCGGCGCAGTGATCCAGCGGCCTCGACCTCAAGCAGTCTCAGCTGGTCCGGATGCAGTTTGTCGATGATGTAGTCCGGTATGTCCAGTCCATGGGTGATGGCCAGTATGAGCACGGAGTAATCCCCAGCAGGGATTCCGAGTTCGGCGGCCCGATCCTCGTACACCTTGTGCTGCTTGAGGGGAGCACGAGTCGCGATGTGTCCGCGAGGTCCCTTGTTGTGCTGTGCCATGAGGAAAGACTAGAACCAATCTGTATCTGATA
>NZ_PXWD01000861.1:0-272 GCF_003011945.1 Halomonas sp. ND22Bw
TGACGTCGCCGAACCCCGTCGTCGTCAGAGTGGCCACCGTGAAATACAGCGCATCGACATAGCCGGCGATGCCGTCATGCCCTCTGAAGGTCGCATAGACGAAGCCGGTCGCCACGAAGACGAAGGTGATCAGATTGGCCAGGGCGCGGGCGATCCCTTCGACCCGCGTATCGTCGAACCGCGCCCCCACGGTGCGCCAGAAAAAGTCCGAGTTCAGCAGGGTCCACAGCCGCAGCATCCGCAGGAAGCCGAGGTTGAACAGCCAGGCCGGA
>NZ_PXWD01000862.1:0-272 GCF_003011945.1 Halomonas sp. ND22Bw
GAGCCCGGCCGCAGCTGCCGCTCGAATTCCCGCGAGAACGGACGGCAACCTGTCTCGACGCGTCAATTCAGCGAAATGGGCGCGATCAACCGAATCCAGGGAAACATTGATGCGAGTCAAACCAGCTGCAGCCAACTTCGCCGCACGATGTTCGAGCCCAACGGCGTTGGTAGTCATGGAAAGTGGAATTCCTGGCACGCGAGCGGCACACCCCGCGATGATCTTTTCGAGGTCACTACGCATCAACGGTTCCCCGCCGGTGAATCTCACTT
>NZ_PXWD01000086.1:0-532 GCF_003011945.1 Halomonas sp. ND22Bw
GGGAAGGTGACAGTGGGGCTGGTCGACGTGCTGGTAGAGACGCCGTTGGTCGTGGTGGTTGTGGTGCCGCCGCCGGTAACGTTCGGATATGTACCGAAAGATGTTCGTGAGTTCACTGCACCGCCACCGAGTTTGACGCCCAAAGATTTCCCGAAGGTATCCGACGCCTCAACAATGCGCGCTTCAATCAGCACTTGGCGTACGGGAATATCGAGTTTTTGAATCAATTCAGCGACCTGCGCCAGACGCGTGGGAACGTCGGACACGAAGAGCTGATTGGTGCGCGACTCCGCGATCACGCTGCCGCGCGGGCTCAGGATGCGAGACGCATTGGAGCCACCGCCGCCGCCACCACCACCCGCGCTCGCGCCGGTGCCGGTCAGGCCCTGCGCGATCGTCAGCGCCTCGGTCCGCGGCTCCTTCGACACCAGGTTGATCGTGCCGCCGACGCTGCCCGATCCGTTGAAGACCGAATTGGCGCCGTTATAGACCTCGATCTGTTGCAGGTTGACCGGATCGGTGCGGCTGTATT
>NZ_PXWD01000863.1:0-272 GCF_003011945.1 Halomonas sp. ND22Bw
GCACGATGCACGGCTTGGCGGACTTCGGATATCGAAGCTCTTATACAAGCCACCGCGGGGGATCGATGACAAGATCCGTGCCGCGCGTCGTCTTGCTGAAGTCAATCGAGCTCGAACAACCGCTGGACATCAGAAGTCTCTACAACGCTTCTAGTAAAGGCCGTATTCCATGGCTCTCCCACATCTCCCCTGAAGGACGTTGTACGCGTTCATGGTGGGTCGACGTGCCGTGCATGCTTTCGTATTTTCGTGCGCGAGGCATCGAGCTTGAT
>NZ_PXWD01000864.1:0-272 GCF_003011945.1 Halomonas sp. ND22Bw
TGGAAAAGGGAAACAGCCAGGGTCCTATAGCCATAGCAGCTCCAGCTGCGCCGGCAGTTCGAAAATCAAAGCCCGCTGAAACAGATGAGAAATACATTTTTGGTAAAACACCGGAAATGCTGAATATCCTGAAGCAGATCGAGCTGGTGGCGCCGACCAATTACAGTGTGATTATTTATGGTGAAAGTGGCAGTGGCAAGGAAGCCATCGCGCAAAAAATCCATGCACAAAGCAGCCGGCGCAGTCAACCTTTTATTGCAATCGACTGTGGT
>NZ_PXWD01000865.1:0-272 GCF_003011945.1 Halomonas sp. ND22Bw
CACAGGGCCTGGAGCGCGTCGAGGGAGGCGACGACGTCGGTGCCGGCCTGAAGCTGGAAGCGGTTGGCGGGCCGCGTGGTCCCGAAGCCGGAATCCTCGGTGACGCGCGCCGGGTCGAGCCCGAACTCCGTGGAGCCGGGAATCAGGCAGACGGCCCGGATCATCCCGGCGAGACCCGAGACCGGACGGATCACCTCGAAGGCGAATTGCGGGACGCGGTTGCCGAACTCGGCCAGCGCCAGGCGCTCGAACACCACGTAGGCGAGGCCCCG
>NZ_PXWD01000866.1:0-272 GCF_003011945.1 Halomonas sp. ND22Bw
CGTCTCATTCACTTGCTTCAGGGTCGCCCAGGTGTTATAGATGCACACATTCGAAACGCTGAGGGAGGTTCACCTCAGCTCTGCGTTCATTACGATCAAAACGTGATCGCGCTGTCGCGCTTGAGGAGCTTGGTGGAGGCTTCTGGAACCCTGATTACGGAGCGGTTCGCACATCTTTCGATAAGGGCAGCAGAGCCCTTGCACGCGCGAGCTGCTCGGGGCATTGCCGACAGTCTCCAGGCAATGTTAGGCGTCCTGGAAGCCGAGGTTTC
>NZ_PXWD01000867.1:0-272 GCF_003011945.1 Halomonas sp. ND22Bw
GATGGCATTGTCCGTCGAGCCGTCGATGTCGCGGGCGTTGAAGGCCACCACCACGTCCCGCCGCCCGGTGGCGTCGAGGTAGAGCACGAGGTGGGGCGCGTCCGCGGTGCCCGAACCCTGCAGGGCGATCGTCGGGTCGGACAGGGCGAACTCGGTGACGCCGCCCGTGTTCAGGGTGTTCGGGTTGGTCTGGTTGGCGATGACGTCGACGTCGTTGGCCACGCTCGAATCGGCCGTCAGGGTCTGAGGATCGGTGCCCGTGGCCGCCGTGA
>NZ_PXWD01000868.1:0-272 GCF_003011945.1 Halomonas sp. ND22Bw
GGCGTCGCTCCCGTGATGCCTTCGGCGTCAGGTTGGCGAGGATGGAGGCCAGACCCTCGACGCCGTGGGTGAAGCGCGTCCGGACGGGGCTACCCGGCCCTTCCCGCGAAATGTCGTTCGCCAGAGCCGCGAGTGGACACCCCTTGCCGGGTGCCTGGACGTGCCCGAGCGACAGGTAGTTGGCGAGGATGGTGTCCACGTCCCCGCGCCGGTCCTCGCTGAGCGCGGCATCGAAGGCCTCGACGGCCAGGGCGTCCTTGTTGGCGAACTGG
>NZ_PXWD01000869.1:0-272 GCF_003011945.1 Halomonas sp. ND22Bw
TCATCAGGATCGGCTGCCTGGTCCGACACCCTACGGGCGGACGGCCTCGGATCATGGAAGACGGTGGCCGTGCCGAGCGGGGGCGTCCTGACGCTCAACTCCAACTACACACTCGACGGATCCCGACTTGCGGTGGGCGATACTGCGTCCGCCTATGTCGAGTACCAAGTTTCGTCGTTACAGCAGGACAGCGCGATCGATGCACAGGGAATCGCAGTCGGGCTCAAGGCATGGAACGGGGCGAGTTTCTTCGAAACCCGTTGGTGCTTCAA
>NZ_PXWD01000870.1:0-272 GCF_003011945.1 Halomonas sp. ND22Bw
GATCATCGGCCGCCGAGTGGCAGAACTCCCCCGCCGACAGGATACGGAGGGAGCGTTCCCACAAGCGTCGGTGTCAATGTGGTCGCAGACGGATCGGCGCGACCCAGCGTAAGTTTCCGAACTTCGGCACCCGTTCCGTTGCTGCCACTTACGAGGAGGTCCGCGCCGGTGGTCGTGCTCGTCGTGGCCACTCCGACACCCGAACCTGGACCGGTGAACGGGTCGAAAGCTGCAACCTCCCGAAACGCCACGTCCGTCGAATGGTGATCTGG
>NZ_PXWD01000871.1:0-272 GCF_003011945.1 Halomonas sp. ND22Bw
GCCCTCGCGGCGTTCGCTCGCTCGGGGTCCGAGCACGTGGGAGAGGTTCTTCGAGGTCTCGCCGAGCGAGACGACGTCTCCCTCGCTCGAGAGGCCCGCGTCCTTCGCCGCGCGTGCTCGGGGGCCGAGCTGCCCGACCCTCGTACGAGAGAAGCACCCGCGCCGCCGGGAGAGATACCCGGCTACGACCGGCTGGCGGAGGGCGAGATCGAGAACCGGGCCGGGTTTCCGGAGTACCGCCACCGTGCCACGGGTCTCGTCTTCGTGTGGCT
>NZ_PXWD01000872.1:0-272 GCF_003011945.1 Halomonas sp. ND22Bw
GTCCTGGCCTGGTCGTGCGGAAGGTCGCTCAGGGCACGGCAGATGCATCGACAGGCCCCGCGATGACTCCCGCGCAGTGCGCCGAGGCCATCGCCAACGGCATGGGGGTCGTGCGCGACCTGCCCGGCAACGCGCTGCTGCTCGGGGAGATGGGTATCGGCAACAGCTCGGTGGCGGCGATGCTGCTGGCGCGCCTCGTCGGCCACGACATCGAGGCTTGCACCGGCGCGGGCACCGGGCTCGATGCCGAAGGCCGCAACCGCAAGGCGCGC
>NZ_PXWD01000087.1:0-528 GCF_003011945.1 Halomonas sp. ND22Bw
CGAAGTCGACGCAAGGCCTGTCTGGCGGCGAGACCCGCCGCGCCGCGCTGGCCAAGGCTTTCGCCGAAGAACCCGACCTGCTGCTGTTGGACGAGCCGACCACCCACCTCGACATACTGGCCATCGAACTGCTGGAGAACGAGCTGATCCAGGCCCGGTTCGCCCTGCTGGTCGTCAGCCACGACCGCGCCTTCCTGAACCGCGTCACCAACACCGTCCACTGGCTGGAAGGCCGTCGGGTCCGCACCCTGAACAAGGGCTTCGTCGAGTTCGACGAATGGTCGACCAAGGTGCTGGAGGAAGAGGCCGAATCCCTTCGGCGCCTGACCAAGACCATCGAGCGCGAGACCGCCACCTTCTACTCCTCCATCACCGCCCGCCGCAGCCGCAACGAGGGCCGCGCCCGCTCGCTTCAGGCGCTGCGCGCCGAACGCGCCGAGAAGATGAAGGATGTGCCGCGCGAACTGTATCTCGGCGTCGATTCCGGCTCGACGTCGGGCAAGCTGGTCGCCGAGATCAAGCACGTCT